>CP001625.1:300000-516088 GCA_000023185.1 Rhizobium leguminosarum bv. trifolii WSM1325
TGAGCTTGCTGAAATTTATATTTGAGACAGCAGACCACGCAGGATTCCATTTCGATCCGATGATCATGCTCGTCGCTGTTCCGGTGGTTGTAGGATCTGTTGTGATTACCATCCTCCGCGTCAAGCATGCCTTAAAGGCAGAGAGCTAGACGTAGCGCAGCCCGACAGTGTGGCAGCATGGACACCTGCGGCCTCGATGCAACGCGTCCGACAGGTCAAAGATCCGGCGTTTCGGATAGCCTCTCAGCGAAGTATGCGCGGAGTTGAACCTGTCTCTCGCCGAAAGAATTTTACAAATTGGTCGCTTCGTCAAAGCCAAGGCGACTGCTGATTTCCGAGATCGGCAATAGTATAGGCCGCCAGAAGTTTTGCTTCGAGACTAATTCGATCAACGCGCTCATTCCTGCGATGCTAAGAGTTGCGCGGGCAGAATTGGAAAGCGGGCGCAGAGAAGGAACAGGTGTCCGCGGTGGACCGAAGCTGCGCTTCCTTTCCTGGAAGCGGCACGGATAAGGCGGGCTAGGCTGGCGACGTTCGGAAACTGTGGAAATCCGGGCAATTCAACACACGATGCCGCAGTGCCTCAATGACAGATGCTCAATCCGCTGTCAGGGATTCCGCAGGAACAATGATGCGGAGAAGCACAATGACCACCACGAATGAAATCGCAGACAAGATTGCAGGCGACCACAGCCTGACGAAGGCACAGGGCAAGGCGATCGTCGAGGCCGTGATTGCCTCGATCACTCAAGCTGCGATGGACGGTAACGAAACCTCGCTGCCAGGATTTGGGAAGTTCAAAGTGAAAGCAACGCCGGAGCGCGAGGCGCGCAATCCGGCAACTGGCGCGACCATCAAGGTCGCCGCGGCCAAGAAGCTGGCGTTTACGCCGGCCAAGGCTTTAAAAGATGCGCTGAATAAGTGAAACGAACCTTTGAGCCTGGCGTGCCGGTCGATCCGGTGCGCCAAGCTCGCTGGCAACGGCAAAAGCAGCCCTCAGCGCATCTGCTCATTGAGTTGCTTCCCGCCGCCCTTGAAACAGGACCGGATGCTACCACGGCGCAGACGCCCAGCCGGCGCGTTCCAATCACGTGCAGGCGCTGACGCGGGATGTAGGCTGTCCACTGTCCCTCGGCTCGACGAGACCACTGGAATTGACCAGGGCAAGGACGTCATCCTTCTGCGAACGGCCGACGCGCGCCTTGGCTGCTCCCATGCATAGATTTTATCATCAAATGGTGCCACTTTGTGTGCTCTGTCACGGAGGCGGATGATGCGATCAACGATCAATCTCGACGACACACTCTTGGACAAAGCAAGGTCCTTGACCGGCACCAAGGAGACCGCAGCGCTTATCCGCCAAGCGTTGGAGACACTTGTTCGCGTGGAATCGGGAAAACGCCTCATTGCGCTGGGAGGAACCATGCCCGACGCCGAGGCAGCTCCGCGCCGCCGGAGCCCGGCGTCTAAGTGATACTCGCGGACACCTCGATTTGGATTGATCACTTCCGCCATATGAATGCCGAGCTACGCTGCGTGATCGAAGATGATCGACTACTTTGCACCCGAGCGTCATCGGCGAAATGGCTCTTGGCAGCCTGCGGAATCGCCGCAGCGTCCTAGCTTTTCTTGCGGCCCAGCGCAAAGCAATCGTCGCCACGCATGACGAAGTCATGACAATGATCGATCGACATGGCATTTTCAGCATGGGTATTGGCTACACGGATGCCCACTTGTTGGCGTCGATCCTCCTGGAGCAGCGAGCAACGCTGTGGACAAGAGACAAGCACTTGCGAGCAGCCGCCGAAAAGGCGGGAGCTTTCCTGCACATACCGGTCGACAGATCCCATTGAGTGCTCAGGCCGATCCTGCCTCCGTCGAGAGCCGGTGTTTTAGCGATGGCAGCGATCGACATGCGCTGCTCCTGGCCGGTCGAATTCTCGTGTCGACGCCCTGCCTGCCTCGGCAAGGACGCTCCTCCAAACAATGAGCATACCAGGCGAAGGCGCGTCCGCGCCGGCGCCAGTTCGCGCACGGCTTGACCGGTTAAAAGGGCAGCCGCAGGAGGGTTAGCGGAGCGCCGCTCGGGAACGAGCGGAACCCGGGACCGACTGCCCCCGGCAAGCCGTTCCGCTTTGGGCGGACCCGTGGGCTCCCTCGCCTCACCTGCCCGGCCGTGCCAGTGAGCGGGCGATATCGACAATGTCGTCGCGCGAGGCGGTTGGGTCGTCCTTGCTCCAGGCAACACCAAGCCCGATCCTGAAGTCGATGCCTCTGACCGCCTTCAGTTCGAAGTCCCGGTTCGGCAGGCCCTCGGTCCATTCCGGCGCAAAGCCGATGCCAAGGCCTGCCGAGACCAGCGACACCAGCGAATAGGTATCATCGCAGCTATAGGCGATGTTGCGGGTCAGGTCATATTCCTCGAACTTCTCGTTGAAGTACCGCTCTGTGTAGGAGAGGTTCTTGCGATTGAAGGCGATGATCTTCTCCGAGCGCAGATCGTCGATGCCAATCTCCGCCTGTTCCGCCAGTGGGTTGCTCCTGGCCACCGCCAGCAGATAACGCTCATGGGCGATCGAGGAGAAGCGCAACGAGCCGATGTTTTCCACCGGTCTAATGAAGCCGAGATTGATCTGGCCGTTCTCCAGGCCGCGGATGATGTCGCCGGTGTTGCCGCTTGATATATGGATGCGGATATCCGGATACTTGCGGGCGATCTTTCCCAGAAACGCCGGCAGCACGCCGGTGGTCGCCGGATAGACGGTGCCGATCCTGATCTGACGGATGGTCTTGCCGGCCACCGCCCTGGTGATCTCGGCACTCAGATCGACCTCGCTCAGGATCCCGACGCAGCGTTCGTGGAAGATCTCCCCTGCCCTGGTCAGTTCCACCCGCCTGGTCGAGCGGATGAACAGCGGACAGCCGAGTTCGCGCTCCAGCGCCTGCACGTGATTGGAAAGCGCCGGCTGGGCGATGCGCACCTTGGCCGCTGCCCGGCCGAAATGCAGTTCCTCGGCCACCGCGACGAAGTAGGAGAGCTGGCGTAGTTCCATGGGAGCGTCCCTCTTTGCAGCTTTAATTAGGGACTATCAGTCCGTCGATTGTCAAGCCGTGAATATGCGTTTGTTATGGGATGGACGTTCGACAAACCATCGGCTGGAATCTCAGACGACTTCGTGTGGCCAAAGGTCTCTCTCAGGAAAGACTGGCTCTCGAGGCCGAGATCGATCGCTCGTATGTCGGACGGGTCGAGAGAGGCATGGAAAATGTCACCGTCGCTACGCTCGAGGCGTTTGCGCGGGTTCTTTCGGTGAACGTTTCAGCTTTGTTCGCAGAAATTGATCCACGCGCGCCAAAGCCAAAGCCTCTCCGCTCAGGCAGAAAACAAAAGGAAACCGGCAGGTGAAAGGTGGAGCGTTTTTTTCGCCAACGTACTCGAATATGGAGTCTCGACGAAGCTCGAAAGAGGCGTTTGCTCGGAAAATGGCGTGCGGACCGGCGTGAGTCTGGCGCGAGATTGTTACCTGTGTATTAGTTACGATCTGATGCTTACGTCTTCGGTATGGACACTTTAGGCTTGGCCGCCTTGATAGGTATCGAACAGTCGGCATGCCTTGGAACGGAAGAGCTTTCGCATCATGGCATCCCCGCATAGGGAGACGTGACCGACCCGCTTGCTTTCGCCGGACTGGTTGAGCACCGGGGTGAGGCCCAGTACGGCTCCCACCGCCCGCGAATTGCGAAACCGGCTGGGAATATCGATCGTCGAGACATAGGCGAGGGAGACAACCGGCCCGACCCCTGGCACCGTCATCAGGCGCTTGCAAACTTCATCATGCTTTGCCTCCTGGAGAACCTTCTTGTCCAGTTTGGCGAACTCTTCGCGCAGCTTGCGTCGACCAGCGAGGAAGGGCTCCATGATTTCCGCCAGATCGGGGTCCGCCTCGACGAGTTCGCGTATCCTCTCCTCGAACTTGCCGCCCGAGACCTCGCCGACCTTCAGCCCGAAGAATTTCAGCGTGAGGGCACTGGGCGAAACCGCTGAGGATGCCTTCGGATTGATAGGCTGCCTCTGTCTGAGTGGAACAAGCTGATTAAGACCCCGTTCTTACACGTTGGTAATATCACTGACGAGAGAATGGCAGTTCCTGTGAGCATCGTTGAGTATAGAGATGAAAAGGCATCCGCATCTCCTCCCGCAGCCCAAAAAATGCAAGGTTTTAAGCCGCCGCCCGGCTTGGTAGCAACGAGGCTGGTTGCCTCGCTACGACGTTCGGAACGATCGCTGTGCTATGTCGCATTGAGCGAAGGCGCGGCTACCAAAATTGCTGACGCCGTCAGCGCCCTTTTCCCCGACATCGAGATTATTGTTTTGCCGCCTTGGGACTGCCTGCCCTATGATCGCGTGCCGCCTTCGCAGCGCTGTATGGGTTTGCGGATGGACGCATTACGGATCTGGAGCATGCCCAGCGACGCGCCGCGATTGTTTCTGACCTCGCTCGATGCAACGCTTCAACGGATTCCGCCAGCGACCGTCATCGCAAACAGCCGTCTCGAACTCGTCGTCGGAAAAGCGTTCGATCGCGACGCATTCTCAGACTTCATCCAACGGACCGGCTATGTGGAGGAAGGCGTTGCGGACGATCCCGGCGAGCTCGCAGTTCGGGAAGGCGTGATTGACATCTACCCTGCTGGCGCACCAGGACCTCTGCGTATCGTCCTTTCAAAGGACGATAGCGTTCTGGAATTGAGAGGCTTTGACCGTGTGTCTCAGCGGACAGAGAGTTATTTCGATAAGGTGATATTCGGTCCGGCATCCGAAGCTATTCTGACCGAAGGCATTACAGAAGAATTTGTTCCGACTTCGGATACCGTGATGCGCTTGCTTCTGCGCCTTTATCAAGACATGCCAACCGTATTCGATTTCTTGGGCGACGCCACCGTAGTTCTCGCTCCGGGTGCGGCCGACCAGGTGGAGCGCTATCTTGAGATCGTCGACGACGCTCGCCAGTCCCGCAAGGATTTCGGCGAGGTGGAGGCCCCCTCCTCTCGTTCGCTCTACCTCGACCGCGCCGAATGGGAGCGGCAGGCCAGCAGCGTGTCGGCACGCGAACTGGATCTCGAAGAAGGCGGTGACCTACCTACAGAGGCATCCGACACCTACCCTCGCACAGCCTTGATTAATTGGATGCAGGACTGCCTGCGACATGGGCTGAAGGTCGTCATTTCCGGGAAAGGCAACGGCTCGGAAGCCCTTTGTCGGCGTCTGGGACAAGCAACCGGGACGGCGCCCCAGTCCATCGATACCTGGGAGGCGGTCCTGAAGGCCGAGCCCGGAACTGTTCTTAAACTGGCCTGTGAGTTGGACCAGGGGTTTATCGACGTGACAGAAAGGATAGCGGTCGTCGCCGCAGCCGATGGAATAAGCACGGCTTCCAATTGCAGTACACTTCTGGTCGAGCCGGAGCTTCGGATCGGCGATGTCGTTGTTCACGAAGACCATGGCGTTGGGGTTCTGAGAGACCTGGAAAGCATAGCCGTCGAGAACGTTTGTCGCGACGCCGCTCGCCTTGAATACCGCGATGGGGATTCGGTGCTCGTGCCGATGGAGGAATTTGGAAAGCTGTGGCGCTATGGCTCCGAACCCGAGGCCGTCACACTCGACCGCCTTCACACCGCTGCTTGGCAGAACAAGCGTGAAAAGATCGCAGCGGACATCCAGTCGACTGCGCGTCATCTCATAAAGCTCGCCAAGCACAGGCAGGCATCGCGGGCAGAGGCATTCGTTCCGCCCCGTGCCGGATTTTCCGCCTTCACGCGGCGTTTTCCATTTACCGAAACTCATGATCAGGCCGAAGCCATCAGATCAGTCCTCTCCGATCTCGCGACTGGACGCGCGATGAATCGCCTTGTCTGCGGAGACGTTGGCTTTGGCAAGACCGAAATCGCACTACGTGCTGCAGCAGCAGTAGCACTTGCCGGCGGGCAAGTGGTCGTTATTGCCCCGACCACCGTGCTGACCCGTCAGCACTTTGCCACGTTTACGCGTCGCTTCGCAGGGACCGGCGTCTCGGTCGGCATGTTGTCTCGCCTGCTCAAGCCGAGGGAGGCGAAAAAGGTGAAGGCGGCACTGGCCGTTGGCGAGATTGGCGTCATTGTCACGACTCAGGCGATCCTTGCGAAAGACGTCCGCTTTGCCCATCTTGCGTTGGTAATCGTCGACGAGGAACACCGTTTCGGGTTGAAAGAAAAACGGGCGATGAACACTCTCGTACCGTCTCTTCATACGCTCGCCATGTCGGCGACGCCGATCCCCCGGACCTTGCAGTCGGCGATGGTGGGCGTGCACGAAGTGAGCCTCTTGACCACCCCGCCCTTTAGACGCCGGCCGGTCCGTACCTCGCTTTCGGTATTCGACCACGCGTCAATGCGGACCGGCCTTATGCGCGAAAAGCGCCGCGGAGGACAGAGCTTTGTTGTAGTGCCTCGTATCGAGGACATAGACGTCGTCAAGACGATACTGCGAAAGATCGTTCCGGAACTTTCCGTCAAGGTCGCGCATGGCGACATGCCGGCGGCGGCCATCGATGAAGCAATCGTTGGCTTTGCGGAAGGCGACGGCGACGTCCTTCTCGCCACCAACATCATCGAAAACGGCCTCGACGTGCCGCGCGCCAATACCATGTTCGTATGGCAGGCTGACCGGTTCGGGCTGGCACAGCTCCATCAGTTGCGCGGGCGTGTCGGGCGCGGCGGAGCTCAGGGCATCGCCACTCTTCTGACAGAAAACGCCGAGCTCTCCGATGAAACGCGCTTGCGGCTTTCGACCCTCGTCGAGAACGACCGCCTGGGCGCCGGCCTTTCAATCAGCCTTCGAGATCTCGACTTGCGCGGCGGGGGCGACATTGCTGGCGAGGACCAGGCCGGGCACATGAAGGTTATTGGCATCGGCCTGTACCAGAAGCTGCTTGCAGGTGCCGTCGCGAGATTGCGCAAACAACCAGCGGGTACTCCGCTGCGTGCCATCGTGAACCTCGGTGTGGCGGGCACTATACCGTCGGACTATGTGTCGGATCCGGCGGTGAGGCTCAATCTCTACGCCAAGCTTTTGAGGGCATCCACACTGAGCGAGATGGACGACCTCGAAGAGGAGTTCGAGGACAGGTTTGGCGAACTGCCGCAGGATGTACTCCTGCTTTTGCGGACAACCCGACTGCAGCTTGCAGCGGGACGGCTTGGCATCGCCAAACTCGAGGCGGGGCCAAAAGCCCTTGCGATGACGCTGACACCAAAGACACCGGCCAAGGTCATTGCAGCTTTGACTAAGAAGGCTGGGGCGGTTCGGCGGGTAGACAGGCTGATATTTGAAGCCTCAAATATGACTGGCGAGGAGCAACTGCTTTTCTTCGAGCGGGTCGTCCCGGCGGCGAACCGGCCGAAATTCCGAAATCAATGAGCCGCTGAGATCGCAACGACAGTTGGGAAGTATGACCGGTGTCGACCAACCTCTCGCGTTGGTAGCGAAACCTAATGAACCGCAGCATGCGCGCCGACGAAGAAATCAGTCAGGCACCCGGCCGAGCCACCGGCCCGGCTATACGGCGTTAGGGCCTTTCCGGCAAGAAACAGCGCCGCCTGCGGAAACGGCGCGACGACCAGTCCCGTCTCATCGATGACCTGAAGGTTCGGATAGGCGCGCCGCGCCGGTTCGTTCACTGGCCTGGCAAGGCTCGGGGGCGCGTTTCGTCCGGCTCTATTGGGCGGCGCGGTTGCGATATTCGACCCCAGGAGAACGAGCCCGGCCTGCAGCACGAATGTAGCCGATGCCAGGGAAGGGAAGATATTGACGATGGGCGATGACCCAATCCAGTCTTCGCCGCTACCCACAAATGATTTCTGCCAACAGCGAATGGCAGGTGATCGCTTTTGGACAGGCGGTCGTGTAACCGCCTCATCGCACAGCTGCATTGATAAGGCCGGCCGAGTGTGCCAAATCGTTTGGTGAGGTAGAAGCTTGGTCGAGCAATCACATCGCAAGGCCAAACGCCGCTCAATCCCGCTCGCGCAGTTCCCGGATAGCATCCGCGAAACTGGTCGGCGCTTCCTGCGGCACGTTGTGCCCGACACCCTGCAGTATGCGACGGTGGTAGAACCCGATGAACTTTCTGGCCTCCTCGTCATTCGATTGAGGAGGGTCGACGCCATCGTCCGCGCCCAAAATTACGATGGTCGGAGCGGCAATATCGGGTTTGCGTGCCAATCTCTCTTCGATTTCTGCATAAGCTGGATCGCCTCCAATGACGCCATAACGATGCCGATAGGAATGGATTACGACATCGATGAAGTCAGGATTGTCGAAAGCGGCCGCGCTTCTCTTGAATGTGGCGTCATCGAAGGACCAGGATGGTGACCAGGTCTTCCATAGAAAACGACTGATCTCGCCCCGGTTCTCGTCCAGGCCTTTGCGGCCACGCTCTGTGTGAAAGTAGTATTGATACCAGTCACGTGCCTCCTGATCAGGCGGTCCCGGCTCGGCGGCGCCAGCGATGTCCTGGATGTTGTAGCCCGTACCGGCGCTCACAAGGCCGACTACTCTTTCAGGCCATAGCGCAGCGACGATGCAGCCGGCTCTACCACCCCAGTCATAGCCTCCGAGGATAGCTCTTTCGATACCGAGGCTGTCCAACAACGCCAGCAAATCCGCGCCTAGTGCCGCCTGCTCGCCTGAGCGCCGCGTTTCCGACGATAAGAACCGGGTTGGACCGTAGCCACGCAAAAATGGCACGATGCAGCGGTGGCCAGCGCCGGCAAGATTAGTCACCACCTCGTCATAGGCATGAGCATCGTATGGAAAGCCATGAAGAAGAATGGTCGGCATGCCATCCGCAGGCCCTGTCTCGTAATAGCCAACGTTGAGCACGCCTGCGGAAACGCGTTTCACGAGAGTTTCCTGCAACTTGAACAAATTTCCCTCGCTTTCAGCGCCAGAACCTCTTGACGTCGCGACGTCGTCACAGGCGTCCCGACCCGCTCTGGTCAGCTTCTGTTGGATTTCAGCAAGATTGGGCCACTTTCCGCTTACGCTAAAGCCGGCAAATTTAGCGCGGTTATTTTAAGTGTGGATCACGTTGAAGCGGTAACGTGTTTTGCGTGAGCAGGTACGTGCCTTTCAATTCGGCGGAGCGAATCTGAAGAGAGTAAAGGTTTTGTCGGTCCAAGCCTGATTGAACCAAGGCGAGTCCTGAATATGCGATGCGGTCACGTACATTGTGCCATCGGGTCCTTGGGCGAATGTGTCCGGCCAGCGTAATCGGCTGTCTTCGAGCAATGGCGTCACCGTTCCATCAGCGCCAAGGATTTTGATGCCATTGTTCGCCATCGTGCTGAGGTAGATGCGGTTCTGCTGGTCGATCCAAAGGCCATCCGTCGGCTCGGTCTCGGCGACCTTCTCGGGCCGAACCGCATTGGGATCCGTTTCCGCCTTCTGCAAGGCATCGGTCGGCAGCCGATACATGGTCTTGCCGGTCAATGCCTTCCAATAGAGGGTCTTGCCGTCAGGCGTAAGCGCAATACTGTCGGCGTTGAACTGCGGCTGGCGGCCGTCCGGACGGCGTAATGGTTTGCCGTCGGTTTCGACGATAACATCCTTTTCGGCCTGCGTTGATGGATCACCGCTCAACACCCGCCAAGCCCTGCCCGAGCGAAGATCCAGCACGACCAGGCCGCCCGGAATGCCAGAGTCCGTGAAATAGGCAAAGGCGCGGTCGGGGGCGATTCGCACGTCGTTGAGATAGCTTGCGGGTCCAGCGACGTCTGGCGAAAAGGGATAGACCTTCTTGACGGCATTGGTTTTGAGGTCGACCTGGACCAGTTTCGGCCCGTCCTTGACTGTCTTTTCGCTGTTGGGTGCAGCTGGGTCGACGACCCAGAGGGAGCTCTTCTGATCCGCAACGACACTCTGTACCGTGACGAAGTGATCTTTCGGCGAGATCTCCGACATCTTGGCATTGCGCCAAGCGTTCCACTCATTGTTGGGATAGGGTTTGATTGAACCGTCGGTCATGACCTCGGCGACGGAGACGGGCACATCTTCCGACCAGCGTGGAAAGTTCACAAAAATTCGACCATCTTCGGACACGGTAACGCCGGTTGGTTGATGGTCGAAGGTTGCGACCTTCTGCAGGCGCTCGTCGGTCTGGCCGGTAATCGAGGCAACCAGTTCCTTGGCTTTGTTCGTCAGCTTGTCAGAGGTTTGAGCGCTTGCAGGTTGTGCGAGCGAGATGAACGCGCCTGCAACGGCGAGGCGCGAAACAAGGGATGCGTTCGGTACCATCATTGGCTCCTTTTGGAGAATTTCGGTGCCGAACTTCGTTTTGACCTTCAGGTTCCGTCTCTTCGCTTCATTGATTTCCCTCGAGCGGCCGAGCCGGAGCATGTTGGGCCTCCGTGTGGGTTAAAGGTCACCCGGGCTCAATCAAATTGCCTCACACGGGGACCCTTCCCGGCCGGTCTGGTTCGCGCCGCCATCGGTGAGTGACCAGCAGATCAATCCCTGGCGTTTGGAAGCCGTTTTACCGGTCAAACGATCAACGCAGACAGGAGAAACCCATGGTAGGATCGGTCTTCATCCGGCCATTCTTAATTCACATTCCGTCTAATTTAAAATCTAAAGGCGCCAATTTAAAATACAATGTCCAACACCGCTTAAGGGCTGCGTGGCGCGCTGCTGGTCATATGACGTCTCAGTCGATGGAACCCTAGAAGACTACCAGCATCAAGGCCATTGGCTGATCGAAGCCTGACTAGGCCTCCGGAAAACACAAAGGCCGCCGGTTGCCGCGCCAGAAGCGGGGACCAAATATGGGGCAGTTTCCGAGACTTTTCAGCCACCACCTCGCCGCCCTGGGGATCCATACTGAAACTTTATTTCAGAGGTCAAGAACGTCCCTTATTCGTACCGCCAGGTCTTCGAACGAGAACGGCTTTGTCAGAAGGTTTACGCCCTTATCCAGGCGGCCATGATGCACGATAGCATTGCGCGAATAGCCGGTGGTGAACAGCGCTTTCATTTCTGGATACATTTCTCTTGCCCTAGCGACGACGTCCGCTCCGCTCATCCCCCCGGGAAGGACAACATCGGTGAAGATCAGATTAACCGGTCCGTGGGCCGCCAGTAGTTGGAGGGCAGTAGGGCCATCCTTCGCTTCCAATATTTGGTAGCCCAGCTCTCGCAGCGACTCCACCGAATATGCCCGCACATCCGGATCATCCTCGACGACGAGGATAAATTCGCCGTCTGCTGCCTCAGGGATCGGCGCGCGCTCGGCCACCTCTTCCTCCGCGCCTTCGGCCAACAGCCTGGGGAGATAGATTTTGACAGTCGTGCCTTCTCCGACCTCTGAGTAAATCTTCACATGACCCTTTGACTGTTTGACAAAACCGTAGACCTGGCTGAGCCCGAGGCCTGTGCCTTTACCTTGATCCTTGGTTGTGAAGAACGGCTCAAAAACGCGAGAAAGGGTTTCGGCCTCCATACCCGTTCCAGTATCGGAAACACTGATTGCGGCATACTGGCCGGGAATGACTTCGGCGTGCATTGCGGCATACGCCTCGTCGAGATGAGCGTTGAAAGTCTCGACCGTCAGTTTCCCACCACCGGGCATCGCGTCGCGTGCGTTGATCACCAGGTTGAGCAAGGCGCTTTCAAGCTCATTCGGATCCGCTTCTGTCCTCCAGAGGCCACCAGCTAGCACTACTTCGATCTGGTAGATCTCGCCAATCGTACGGTGCAGCAGCTCCGACATGCCTCGTATGAGCGCATTCGCGTCAACGGGCTTCGGGTCAAGCGCCTGTCGGCGAGCGAAAGCCAGAAGTCTCTGGGTCAGCGCCGCGGCGCGCCGCGCACCATTCATCGCCTGTGAGGCCGCTCTACGCAGGCGGCCAGCTTCAGGCGGCAAAGTTCGCATCAGCGTGTCCAGGTTGCCGACAATAATCTGCAAGAGGTTGTTGAAGTCATGGGCGACACCACCCGTCAGCTGCCCGACCGCTTCCATCTTTTGTGCTTGTCGAAGAGCATCGGCGTTGCGTGTAAGCTCATCCCTTTTTTGCCTGACAAGATCTTCGAGATTGGCATTGAGCTCCCTTAGAGCCTCCTCGGCGCGCCGCCGCTCAAGCAGCTCGCGCTGAGCGGCGTCGAATAGCCGCGCATTGTCGATGGCGACTGCTGCCTCGCCAGCAAGACCCGCCAAGCCCTTTTCAGATTCCTCATCGAATACACCCACATTCTCGTGGCCGAAGAAGAGTCCGCCGATAACCTCTCCTGTTCGGGAAATAACAGGAACTGCAAGGTAACTTCGGACCGGGAGATGGCCTTCCGGCATACCGTGGCGTGGTGGGTTTTTTCCGTAGCGGCTATCCTTCGTGATGTCGTCAGAGCGCAAAATGCCTTGGCCGAGGAACGTCGGCGCAAAGACTTCGGTGTTGCGCGGCATGGGAAACTTCGAAAACGCGTCCCGGGCCACACCTGAGAGTGTGTAGAGCATGTAGCTCTCGCCGGCCTTGTTGATGACATTGTAAAAGAACGCGCCGAACTGCGCACCGGTCAGCTCGACGCCTGCGTCGGTCACCAACTGAACGACCTTCTCCAGATCGTTCTCGCGTGCAAGGCTGGCGCCCGCGCGATTGAGGATCTCCAAAGCTCGGGTGCGCTCCCGAAGGGCGATCTCGATTTGTCGCTGCTCGGTACGATCCCTGAGGATTTTCACGAACCCAACCAGCTCGCGCCCGTCATCGAAGAGCGGCGTTGTCTCTCCCACCGCCCATATCCGTCCCTCGTCCTTGCGCATCCGCCAGCCTTCGCCTCCTCCTTTGCCGTTCAGTCGAGCATCTTCCAGCTCAGCTGCCAGCAAATCGGGGGCGCCCTCGTCATCTAGGAAGATTTCGATCAGCGTCTTTCCGAGCATCTCCTCCTGCGACCACCCAAGCAGCCTCTCGGCACCTTTGCTCCAGCTGGTGATATTGCCTTCAGCGTCGAGGGTTATGATCCCGGTATCGATGGCGCTGTTGAGGATTTGTTGAAGGCGTTCGGCGGGAAAATTGATTGGGGATTCCATCGTGCCTCGTGGCTGACCTGAATTGCGGGCAGAACTACCACAACGCAAAAGCCTCGGAAGAGTTCATGCGAGAGGGTGTCGGATGGTCCGACCACGCCACGCGCCGCAAAGGGGTACGGTGATAGGATTCTGATGGATTTGTTGTGACAGTGGTCGATTGGCAGCCTGGGGCCCGCGGGCTTCGACTGGGATGTGGGCAATGGAACCGCGGCGGGATCCCGGCAAGGCCTCGCGCTCGGTGAACCACTCTGGTTAAATCGCGGCGCAGGAAAAGTGCTGCCTGAACAAATGCTAATCTGCCGTATTGTGGTTTTGCGGCGTGACGCGCGATAACGGACCACTCACGCTGCACCGAAAGCCGTCTGGGGCAAAGGAGATGTCGGGAAGCGATCCGAACAAGGACGCGAACGCTGAGCGAACATATCTCGTGCCGTAGCCTTGCCGCGTCGGTTCACGCACCGGCGGACCGCCCGTTTCAATCCATTTCAAGCTTAATTTGGGGCCGCCCGCTTCCGCGATCGTCCAGACGATTTCGACCGTTCCATCGGGCTCTGACAATGCGCCGTATTTGATCGCATTCGTTATGAGTTCGTGCAAACACAGCGCTATCGTGGTTCCGGCCTCGCGGCCGACCGTGATCTCAGGGCCGCTGACGTTGATGCGGCTCATGCCATCACTGTTGTACGGAGAAACCGTCAGGCCCACGACGTCGCACAGCGAGACCTCCTCCCCGCCGGCTTCGAAGACAGCAGTATGGACGTTGGAAAGCGCCTGAAGGCGGCTTGTAAAATCGTCGGCCAAGTCATCGACAGATGCCGCGCCGCGCCTGGTCATCCGGAAGATCGAGCTGACACTCGCCAGGATGTTCTTTACCCGATGATTAAGCTCCAGACGCAGCTCTCGCTCCCGTTCGATGGAATCGCGAACCTGGCGCTGGCGCAGTCGCACCAGCATATTCGACTGGATGGCGTTCACGAATTCCAACGGTGCGATCGGGCGGGTATGGAACAGAAGGCGAGCATCTGGCCAGGAAGCCTGCAATCGGGTGCGTATTCTCGCGACTGGCGCAGAACGCTCCAACAAAACGACGATTGGAACTTCAGACCAGCCAGCCTGCTCGGCGAGATGTTCTGCGATTTTGCCTACGACCTCGGAACTGAGTGCCTCGTGGGTGATAACGATGATCCCGGGTGACAAGGCAAGATGCTGGACCAGATCTTCGTCCGCCTTGACTGCTTTGACCTCGACCGCCTGCTCACGAAGAGACGCCGCTATATACTCCGCGTCCTTGCGAAAAGGAGCGAGGACGAGAACCCAGTCCAGTTCGCTTTCGGGCGTAACGATGTTCATTTCGGATCAGGCAAGGGATTGTAGGCCACGACACTTACGCTGCCGCTTTCGATCAGCAGCTCGCGGACGTTGAGATCGTGCGGTCCATGACGCTTCTTGACCACCGTGATGTTTCGGCGGAGGCGGCCTTCGTGCTCAACGATCCGAAGCAGGAGGACGGTGTCGCCAAGAAAGCTGACATCGACGTCGATCCCAACATTTTGACCAAGCAGGCCGTGCTGCGCGACGATGAGCATGGTCAGGACACCGGACCGGGCGAGGTATTTCAGGAGCGATTGGATGTCGCGAACGGCTTTCTCTCGATGCGGCAGAGAGTTGAGGTAACCGGTCAAACTGTCGATCACCACCACTCGCGATCTGTTTTGGGTAACCGCCTCCTGAACGATCTGCCCGAATTCACCGGGCGAAATCTCGTTCGGGTTAAAATCCCGCAGGACCAGCTTACCATCCTTGTGGAATTGCCGCAGTTCCATGCCCAAACCTTCGGAGCGGCGGAAGAACGTCTCCAAGCGCTCCTCGAAGAGAAACAGCGCGACATTCTCGCCTCGTTCCAGCGCCGCCGTCGCATAAAGAGATGACATCGTTGATTTGCCGGTGCCGGACTGCCCGATTACGAGTGTGGTTGTTCCGGCCTCCTGACCACCACCGAACATCTCGTCGAGTTCGGCCACGCCAGACTTGATCAGCTGTGGCTTGGCGATCTCTGGCGCTGTGCTCGGCGTGATACGAGGGAAGACGACGACGCCTTCGCCTTCACGTATCGCCATATCGTGGTAGCCGTCAGCCACAGGCACGCTACGCATCTTCGAGACCTCGATGCGGCGGCGTACGCCGCCATATTCTTCCAGTGATTTGTCGAAGCGAATGACACCGTGCGCCAGCCCCTCCACCTCCTCACCGCTGCGGTCGTTGCCGGCTGTCTGCGTGTCCAGCAACAGCGCCACGACGTCCTGTTTCGCCAGGAAGGACTTGAAGCCGATCAACTCGCGACGGAAACGCGGCGAGTCACCGGTGATCAAGCGGATCTCAAGTAGGGAGTCGTAAACGAGGCGGCGGGGCTTATGTTTCTCGATCGCGGCTTCGATGGCTTTTCTGGTCTCGTCCAACCGGAGATCAGTGGTCAAGAATATGCTCTGGTCGTCGGCCTCGTTGACCGCGCCGGATGTGGACAGCTCTTCGACGCGGATCCCGTCGAGCGTCCAGCCGTGCGACACGGCAATGGCTTCGAGTTCCGCAGCTGTCTGCGAAAGCGTCACGTAAATGCAGCTTTCGCCCGCCTCGACGCCGGCCCGCAGGAATTGTAGCGCGGCCGTTGTCTTGCCCGATCCCGGCGCGCCCTGCAGCATGTAAAGATTGGATGCCGGCAGGCCACCGCGTAGGATTTCGTCAAGTCCACCAATCCCGGTGCTGACGATCGAGGTCCTTTTCCGTTTTGTCATATTCGTCTTTCGCTAGGATTGTGTTGCGCAAATGGGACCGATGGCGGGCATCGTCTGGGAAGGGAGGCAGTTGCTGTTATATTTCGGTTTCTCGAAACATCAACAGCATTGGGACCCAATCGGCCAGCGTTCCCTCCTCGCAAACGCAGCGGCGGCGCTGTGCAAGCGCATGACGGGTTGTTCAGACCTAACCACGGATGTCTTTCTCTAAGCAAGTTGCGCCTGTTCGAGCAGGTATCGCGCCTCGTCGCGTCACTGGCATTGGTACGGCGACGCTCTTCGCAGGATTGACAGGTTCGGCGCTGTTCATTGGCGACACCATGATCGCCTCCGCGACGTCGTTTTATCGCGGTCGACGCACGCTGATGGGCAACCCGACCTCGGCGTTACGCGGTGGCAGGATGACCTCCATATCGCGCAGTCGGGGCTAGCGTCGACCCATCGACCTACTTCGAGCTTCCCGCAAACAAGGTCGTGGAAATCGGCGAACAGTTCAGCATCTGATCTACGCTGGCTGTAGCGCCGGGAGCGAACCTTCGCCAACGCTCCGCGTTGATGAAGCGGTGAATAGCCACGCTGCTACCCCCAACTTCCGAGTATCCTATGACAGTCATCGCATCGTACATCTACCGAAACGGCAAGCGCGCCGAGGAGGTAGCGCTTCAATCCCAGTCCTTCGTAACCCGAGACGGCGAGTTTGTCTGGATAGGGCTCGCAGAACCCACTTCCGACGAAATGGACAGTCTAAAGATGATGTTCGGGCTGCATCCGCTGGCAGTGGAGGACGCCATGAACGGGCAGCAGGTGCCGAAGGTCGACGTCTACGGCGACCAACTCTTCGTGGTCATCAAGACGGCGCATTTGGAAGGCGACAAGATAGCCTATGGCGAGACATGCATCTTCGTGGGCAAGCATCACCTGATTTCGGTGAGGCATGGATCCGCGAAGTCGCATAAGGGCCTGCGGGAACAGCTTGAGCATTCGCCGCAGCTCCTCGAGCACGGCCCGGACTATGTTCTCCATGGCATTATAGACTTCGTTGTCGACGGCTATCTTCCGATGGTGGAAACCATGGAAGACAGGGTCCTCGAGCTCGAGAAGCACGTCCTGATCTCTTTCCTGGAACGCGAGCAGATCAGGCGCATTTTCAGAATGAGACGTCAGGTCATCAAGTTCCAGCGCGTGCTGGGGCCGATGTCGGAAGTCGTCGGAAAGCTGACCCACCTGGACCTGCCCTGCGTCGACGAGAACTCAAAGCCGTTCTTCCGCGACGTCCATGATCACGTCCGGCGCGTGGAGAGCGTCGTGGGCGGCCTGCGGGACATCATCACATCGGTCTTCGAGGCATCCAACCTTCTGGAGCAGCAGCGGCAGGGGACCATTACGAGGCAGCTCGCCGCATGGGCCGCGATTCTCGCCGTGCCGACTGCGATCGCGGGCATATACGGCATGAACTTCGAGCACATGCCGGAACTAGGGACAGAGTACGGCTACTACGTCGTCCTGACCGTCATCGTCGTCGTCTGTGGTATCCTCTACTCCCGCTTCAGAAAAGCTGGATGGCTGTAACCCGACCGCCGGAAGTTCATAAAGGGCGGTTCCGCCCATGCGCCCATGAGGGGCAGATGAAAAGTCGGCCACACAACAAATCGAGTTGCGCCCTGACCCTCGTTCTCACTTCCGTCGTGCAAATCTGTCGAGCTCTCGACAGCCGACATCCGATTGTCGAAGAGCTCCCCGCGCGAATTCGTGAGCGAGGCGAGCTAGAGGTGCTTTTTCCGAGACACGAAGTCATCAAGGCACTGCACCCTGCCGGTGACCCAGTTCAACCCGGCCACCTTGAACCTAAGATGACGCTGCACATATCGATCCGTTGAAACTTCGGGTCCTTGAACGTCAGGACATCATCATTGAAGGTTCCGAAGGTGGTGTGGGGGCGGTGTTTCATGCCATGATAGAACGCGTCAATGATCCCTTCCTTGAAGTGGTTTTCACGCGGAAAAGCTTTGACAACAGCCTGCCGTTCTTCATCTGTGAACCGATCGTAGCCGCGGCCGGCCACATCCATGCCGGCCCCGCTCTGGAGCAGCGCGATCTCAGGATCCATGAATTCCGGTATGCCGGGCGTCGTGTGGAGAGCGACTGCGTTCCAGACGATTTGCAGGTCGTTGTTGGTGACGCCGTAACTCTTGAGGAATTCGCGCGCGGCGTTGGCCCCATCGACCTCAAAGCGTAGCTGGCTTTTCTCGTAGTGCGCCGTTAAGCCAATGTCGTGGAACATCGCAGCCGTGTAGAGCAACTCGGGATCGAAGATCATGCCTTTGCGGTTTCCTGTCATGGCACCCCAACAGAAGACGCGCGCAGAATGATGGAAAAGCAGATCGCTCTCCGTGTCGCGAATAAACTGCGTCACATCGCGGGTCAGTTTGCTGTCAGGAATTCCTAAGGTGCAAAGCTCGTCTGTATTCATATCTATATCTCCTTCGCTGCGAGGCCGGTCGATAAACTAGACAACCGGCCGGCTGAGCCGCTCTGCATGACATGGGGTATCCCGCCGAGCGGGTCGGTGCGGTTGTGAGCGAGATGGCTGTCGTCCCACCGGCTTGTCATTGGTTAGCGTCCGGATCCCATTCATTTGATCGGGGTGGTAAGAGTGGTCTCGTCAGCATCGACAACGAAGACTGCGAGCAACCTTGCGGGTTTTGTCTTGCTCGCGTTACGGCTCACCGAATGGATCGCGCCAGGTGGTTCAAACCAGCTGTCGCCAACCTTGTATATCCTGATTTGGCCGTCGTTCACCTTTGATTCAATCGCGCCTGCGAGCACATAGGCGTAGATGAAGGCGGACCTGGCGTGGCTATGTGCCGGCGATGCTGCGCTCGGTGCATAATCAACCTCTACGACACGAAGCGACTTACCGGGGATATTAGCAATCGCCTGATCGAATTTGGGTATGACCGTTTCGGCTTGGCCGTCATGGGCAACGGCCTGCCCGCCGAGACTAAAGGCGAGTGCGACGCAGATTGCGGGGAGGATAATGCGGATTTTCATGGTTTTCTCCTTCTGACACTGGAAAGATGGCCAGTCGGAAGGTCAGAATAAAGTACCAAGAACGAAGCAAAATCCTGTACCATGGCTCATGAACAAGCCACTGAACTTCAATGTCGATCGGTCAGCCAAAACGTCCCTATCGGAGCAGATCCGCAAAGGGATCGTCTTGGCAATTGAAAGCGGGGTGTTGGCGCACGACTCCCGTCATGGCAGGATCTTTCTGCCCAGCTTGGTGTCGCGCGGGGAACAGTTCGAACTGCATACGCAAAACTAGCCGCCGCACAATTGATCGAAGCGTCCCGAGCCTCAGGTACCCGGGTTGCGCAGCGCCCTCACGCGATCAAAAAAGGCGACCCTCTGCCACAGGCAGGCTCGTTTCTGGAGACCTATCTGGAGATGACGAAGGGACCGGCATTCTTCCAGATGGGCGTCCCAGCAACCGACACCTTCCCAGCGACGTTGTTCTCACGCATCCACGCGAAGGCTGCCCGCACAAAGGCAGGTGCGTTGCCGCTTTATCCCGATCCGCGCGGCGAGTTCGAGCTCAGGCGCGAGATTGCCTCCTACCTCGCCGTCGCCCGAGGGATCAACTGCTCGCCTTCGCAGGTGATCATCACCGGTGGATTCGGCGCGGGCCTAGGCTTAGCGCTCAGCGTCCTGGCTCTGGCTGGCCATGCCGCCTGGGTCGAAAATCCGGGATTCCCTTGGTCAAGAAAAGGCCTTGAGCTTTCCGGCCTTTCGCTCGCACCAATTCCCGTCGATGTGGATGGCATCGATATTGATTTCGGATTGCGTCAGCATCCCGACGCCAAGATTGCCGTCGTGACTCCAGGGCAGCAGGCCCCTCTCGGGCCGGCGTTGTCGCTTGACCGACGTCTTGGTCTCCTCGAATGGGCCAGCAACGCTGGCGCATGGGTCATCGAAGACGACTATCTGAGCGAGCTTCAGTTGACGGGACGCGCCGCGCCGGCGCTGGCATCACTCGACCGGGGTGGGCGCGTCATCCACATCGGCTCGTTCAGCAAGACGATCAGCCCGGCAATACGGCTTGGTTTCGTTGTCGCGCCGGCCGATCTCGTCGGCCGGTTCTCTGAGATGGCAGCCTGTCTGGCGCCGGCCCCTGGACCTGCGATACAGGTCGCCACCGCAGAGTTCATGCAGGAGGGTCACTATATCCGCCATCTGCGCCGAACCAAGCGCGCCTACGCAGCCAGACAAGAGGCGCTGTTGGATTACCTGCGGTCGCGTGTTGGTGTTGATAGCGCCGAGGCGACCGGTTTGGCCGTCTTACTGAGATTGCCCGAGGATGTATCAGACGTGGCAGCGGCTCGCGCAGCTTTCAGCTTTGGAATGTCGCCATCGCCGCTGTCGGCCTGGTACGTGTCGTCCGACGACGCGGCATCCGGGCTCCTTCTCGGCGTCGCGACGACGCCGATGAAGAACCTTACCCGATCGTGTGATCGGCTGCTCGAGGTGATAGGTCAGTCACGCTTGCCCGCTCCATCCTGAACAAGCTCCCTGATACCTTACCGGGCAGTTAGCTTAAACTGAGAGAACAATCTTCCCCCCTGGCGCAATGCGCACGCCCTCAAGCATCAGATGGGCCACGTACGCTTCCTCAAGCGGGAGGATGACACCCACCCGCGTCTTCAAATCGCCATTGTCGATCAGCTCGGCGATCTTCGTCAGGTACTCGGTTCCGACCCTGACAAGAAAAAACGCCGCTTCAACCCCATGCTGCCTGGCAAGATCCTGATCGGGAGGTGAGACAGCCGAAATCAGTTTTCCGCCGCGCCTCAGGATCTGAAACGAACGCCTTTGCGTTTCGGCGCCGACGAGATCAAGGACAGCGTCCACATCCCGGGCAACGTCTTCAAAGCGCTCGCTGTGATAGTCGACCAAAGTATCCGCGCCCAGTTCACGGAGGTAGGCGAAGTCTCTCCTGGCAGCAGTGGCGATGATCTCGATACCCGCACGCCTAGCCAGCTGCACGGCGTAGGCGCCGACATTTCCGGCGGCGCCATGAATGAGCACCTTTTGCCCGGAGACGAGTTGCGCTTGATCAAACAGGCCATGCCAGGCCGTGACCGCGATCACCGGTACGGAGGCAGCATCTGCGTAGCTGATCGTTGCAGGCTTGCGAGCAATCATCTCCGCCGACGCCACCGCATACTGCGCATATGCTCCGATGAACCTCGGATTGGTTACGCCATAGACCGGGTCCCCAACCGCAAGATCGGCCACATCGGCGCCGATCGAGACGACGTCTCCGGATAGATCGGAGCCGAGCGTCAGCGGCAGGGGCTGAGGCAAGGCGCTCTTGCCTGCCCTGATCCATCCATCCCATGGGCCCACTCCAGCGGCCCTGACCCTGATCAGAACTTCGCCTGGGCCAGGTGCCGGCTTCGGGACAGGCTCGAATTTCATTGCCTCGGGCGAGCCGAAGTCATGGACGCGCCACGCCATCATGGATGCCTCCTGTTGTTCTGGATATGGATTAGTGGTGTCGGGTGTCATGATGAACTCCTTGAGTTTGCTGCTCCTGGAAGCACGTTTTTTTTGCCTGTCCACTTAGTCGCTAACGGCCCATTTCGAATTGCGCATCAGATGCTGAAGTCCCTGCGGCGAAAGGCAGGGTCTTTATAAGCCATGACGTCGGCAAGCCCGGTGCCTTGTGGTGTATGGACGATGCTCAAGACTCTTGTAGAGGATTTGCATGAAGCCATCCGCAAACTGGGGTGGGTGTGGATGAGCCGCCTCGACAGCATTGCGCTCGGCACTCGTGAAATTATCGTAGCCTGCCCCGACAAGATATTGGCGCCTTCGGCAACCAGAGCCGCGATCGGGGAAAGATTGGCGGAAATTCCATTCGTCGTGTGCAGCGCAATCGCAAGCCAGTTAGTCTCGCTTGAAGCTTCAGACACGCGGTGGCTGTTCAAGAAGTCACGTGCGGCGTTTGCGCCGTCCACCTCGAAACGCAGATGGCTCTGGCCGTACCTGCCTGTCAGACCAAAGTCATGAAACAAGGCTGCCACATACAGTAGCCCTGGATCGAAGGGGAGGCCTTTGCGCCGGCCCGCCAGGGAAGCCCAGAGATAGACGCGAACAGAGTGCTCAAACAGAAAGTCGCCCTCCGCCTTCCGAACCAGGCGCGTTGCGTCGCGAGTCAATTCAGTGTCCGGTATCTCTGCTTGAAGGATACTCGTGTTGAGATCAGTCTCGAGTACAAGCGGTTCGGCTCGGCCTTCTTTCGAAAGAGCGGTCAAGCCAGCAATAACTGCAAGGGTGCAGGTGGCTGCGATGATGGTTCGGAAGTTCATCGTATTTCTCCTTGTCGCAAGCCGGATGTAATTTTGCGCTGAACCAGGAAACAGGACCAAGAATTTCGAATAATGATGTACCAGCTGCTCGGTTGAGCGCGTCCCACGCGGGTGACCTCGACGCCCAACTGAAAGCGGTCGAACTGCGTCCAGCTCTCCTCGAGCGCCTCTACCAAGTCGCCAAAGGTTGCGATCGCCATAGATGCTGCGGAGCCGTTTCGGTCCCGTGGCAGGGTTTACGGCGCCCGTTGGCAGGAACCCGGCTCTCAAACGAATTGAACGTCACGCCGGAACTGGCAAGCTTGAGGCGAGATTGATCCACCAAGTTCGGACGGCCGTCCGACCAACAGGTTCGAGTGCTCTGAACCAGGCACTCCCTCGCCAACTATCTCGGCGAAGCCCCGTGAGCAGGATCAGGCAGCGCCATTGCGGCTTGCGCGCAATGCCGATCCAGATGCCTTTGTAAGATCGGCTATCTTGTTGACAGGCTTGGGTTTGGAGTCAGGTTTCATGTCCTGAAGCCGGAGCGGGAGACGATCTCGTTGAGACAGACTGTAGCCTGCTTTTATATGACCGATTAACATATCAAAGCCTGATATTTTAATCCTTTTATCATATCATAGACTGACAGGCTCGATAGGGTTATTGGGCCAACTTCAGATCATCGACCGATCCGCCGATGGGCCAGGCAGCCTCAGGCATCTGATATTCGCAACCTAATAATACCTTCGATGCTAAATCTTCCTGGCCGCTCCGAAACGCAACGATCGCTGTATTTAGGCCGACCTGTTTCAGCGCAGGTAAGATATCCATATCGGCTACCGTCAATTCTTGCGATTTGATCACAGCGTCCAAGTTGGTGCCAGAAATCGCAAGCAATATGCGCCCCGGCTGTATCAAGACCTCTGAACTCATATAGCCAAAGGCCGAAATTGGCTTTTCCAGGCTGTAGAGATCCATGGAAGGCAAGGTGAATTCTTTCTTTGGCGCAGCAAAGCCGGGCACGGAAGCCTCAAGGTCTGCCGGCAAGTTCTTTACTTCCCCAGAGGGCAGTTCACAGGTCAAAGCATGGACCAGGAGACTATCTTCGGCGCGCGCCTGACAGGCTGCGGCAATTGCCACAATCAACATGATTCCGGCTTTCAATTTGAGTGCCACGGGTTTCCTTCTGTGTTGGCTCTGTTAAAAGTGGCTTGCTGGATCCTTGCTGACGACTTCGTAAACAAGGAGTCGCGGCCTGAGTGAATAGGATTTCCTAACTTAGTCAAACTCCGCCATTGGGTAAGCCGCATTGAGCAGCGGTGCTGGGGTCAAATAGGCCTCATCCGGCCTTCTTCGGTCAAGGCTTTTGAGGCCGTCCCCGACTGAAACCGTCGCCTTCGGCCCGTTGCAGGTCGCATGAGACTATATTCCAGATGCGGCCTGATAAAATCACCGCAGCGATCTTCTCGGCCGCCAGCATGCCCGACAGCGGGTGGGCGGCTCTAGATTGGACGGGCTCCGATCACCGGCGTTCCCGCGCCTGCCAGTGGTACCGCCCCTCGCTCAAGTCCCTTGACCTGCTGCGGCGAATCGAAGCGCAGAGCTCGGGGGGTTCGTCGAAGCCGTTTGATGTGAGATTCCATTGGCTTTTGCGACCTCACGAACCGCTCTTGCCCTCGCTATTGAGAGCCAGCGCAGAACGGATGCAATCAAGCAAAATCTGTTCGCCAAACGGTTTTGTCAGGCAGCCGACGATGTCCGGGCCCAACGCAGACACGCGCACATTCTTTTCCGGAAAGGCGGTGATCAGAACAGTCGGGATGCTCTTGCCCAGCGCGACCAGCCGGCGGTGCAGATCGAGCCCGCTCATTCCCGGCATATTGACGTCCGTCACGAGGCAGGCCGTGCGGCGGATATGAGGGAATCTCAAGAAGTCATCCGCGGATGAAAAGGTCTCGGCATCAAATCCCATCGACCTCATGAGCCCCTTGATAGCCTCCCGCATCGACTCGTCGTCGTCGACGATCGCAATCAGAGGTCTCTTGGTTGGCACGGCCGCCTCCCAACTTCGCCGATCAGCATCATCCCAATTAGCGTCGGGGCGCGCTCGACTGGACGAATTTAATATTGAACGGAGACAAAGGCGGCGCAAGCTATACGATCGTATAGAGAAGACTTGCGGCAACGAGCGGGGCATCTGCCCAAAAAGTGGCCGTGTCCCAATCACTCGGCACAGCGTCGCAAATACTTGAGATTCGCTTGCCTCGCGCCGCCCGATGCTTACCGCACCCACCGTGCCCTTTTGACGGTGGACGCAGCCATGTGGCGCATCGGCACGCCATGGCGGACTCCAGGACGCGCCAGCGCTTTTGGGGACCGCCCGCATCTAGTCTTGTGGCCGAGGTAATTATCGCGCATTCTGGCGTACGAAGAAATTCCGTTTCATCACTAGCGAAGGAGAGAGGAGGAGTGTTCTCATCGCATGACTGGCGCTCTGCTGGTTGGGCTTCGCCCTCTGCTGCAGTGGGGGTGGATAGTATATATCCCAAGACGTCGATTCACCTTGAGGGCTCTGACGATTGACCGAGGCGCCAGCAACCATCATTGTCATCGATGATGACCCGGAAATCCGCGAGGCGCTTGGCAGTCTGCTGCGTTCCGTCGGCTTTGCCGTCAATCTCCTCGCTTCGGTGGGCGACTTCCTCAGGTCTGGGCGACCCAGCGGACCAACCTGTCTCGTGCTCGATGTCCGGCTTCCGGGGCAAAGCGGCCTTGATTTTCAGCTCGAGCTGTCGCGGGAAAATATTCAGCTGCCGATCGTCTTCATCACCGGGCACGGCGACATTCCCATGTCTGTCAAGGCGATGAAAGGGGGCGCGGTCGAGTTCCTGACGAAACCGTTCCGAGAACAGGATCTGCTCGACGCCGTTCACGTCGGCCTGGCGCGCGACCGCGCCTGGCTTGAAAATGAAAAGGCATTGGCGACGGTGCGAGCGCGTTTCGATAGCCTGACCCCGCGGGAGCGCGAGGTGATGGCATTGGTGGTAACCGGAAGGCCCAACAAGCAGATTGCCGGCGATCTAGGCGTGAGCGAGATTACCGTGAAAGTTCACCGCAGCCAGGTCATGCAGAAGATGGGCACCAGATCCCTGCCCGAACTTGCGCGTATGGCCGATAAGCTGATGCTCGCTCCGGGAAAGCCACAAACGCAGATATAAGGTCTTGGCCGCGCGTATAGGTCATCTCCTCCTCATTGGTAATCGATTCTTCCTGGTGGCCAATAGCCCCGGCGGGAGCCCTGCCGTATGGTGAGCGTTCCTTTTCTCCCCTCCTCCCAGAGGCCGGATCGCCACCGATCGGCCCGCCTTGGCCTCCCACCCCGCGGGAGGCTTTCTTTTTGGCCTCGGTCCCGGCAAGACACTTTCGACTCCAACACCGGCAACGGTTCGCAACTGACGGCACGTTCATCCGCGCTGGAGTACCTCAGACCATCGCCCCAGTCATTAGCGGGGCGCAGGATGACTTCGCCGACATGACCCGCCGGGCAGAAGTTCGCCGATGGGTATTCCAAAGTATCGCAAAGACGAAACCACGGTATAATTTCCCATCGTCCCGTCTATCGCTAGAGTCTATTCGTTGCCTCGGGAGATAGGTGGCGAATCCCCCCGATGCTACCACCAAGCTTCGGCGCTCCCTCCATCCGGAGCTCTGCGGGTCCACGACCCGCCCGACCGCCCAGCAGCCGCTGGGCGGTCCTTCGTATAGGTGGACCACGTATCGAACGGGCGGGCGATGGCCGCTCGTTGTTGGGACGATCAGGCGAGATGTGATAAGGTGGGGGAGTGGTCGCGGTTCGTCATATATGCTCACCCTGGCCAAATTGACTGGAAGGATCTCCGAACCGAAAGTGGCGGTGCCAGATGCGCCACTCGAGATGACGAAGTCGGCAAGCAGGCACATGTTCTTTCTTCGGCGTTGGTGGAGATGGGAGTTTGGAGGTTCTTTGGGAGGACGGTGATCGCGTGTTCCACCGGGAATGGCGCCGGGGTACCGACGGCAAGCTGAACCCGGTGCTGGTCGTCCTTTCGGCCCTCGAGTACCCGACACCTTCAAGCTTAGGCCACCTCGACCATGAATATGGATTGAAGGACGAACTTGATGGTGCATGGGCGGCGCGACCGCTTGAGTTGGTGCGCGAAGGCGGCCGGACCATGCTGGTGCTCGAAGACGCGGGCAGCGAGCCGCTCGCCCGGCTGCTCGGGAAGGCAATGGAAACGGAGCTTTTCTTGCGCCTCGCGATCGGCATCGCCGCTGCGCTCGGCAAGGTCCACCAACGCGGTCTCGTCCACAAGGACATCAAACCCGCCAATATCCTGGTAGCGGGCACGGGCGTCGAGGTGCGGCTAACCGGCTTCGGAATCGCCTCGCGCCTCTCCCGCGAGCGGCAGGCCCTCGAGCCGCCCGAAGTGGTCGCCGGAACGCTTGCCTACATGGCCCCAGAACAGACCGGGCGCATGAACCGCTCGATCGATTCCCGCAGCGACCTTTATGCGCTCGGCGTGACGCTCTACGAAATGCTTACCGGGAGCCTGCCCTTTTCCGCCTCCGATCCGATGGAATGGGTCCATTGCCATGTCGCACGGCAGCCGACACCGCCCAACGAGAGGGTGGTGAATGTTTCACCGGCGGTCTCGGCCATCGTCATGAAGCTGCTCGCTAAGACGGCCGAGGAACGATACCAGACGGCAGGCGGCGTCGAGCACGATCTGAGCCGCTGTCTCAGCCAATGGGAAATGCAGTGCCCGACTGACGCATTCCCGCTCGGCGAACGCGATATCCCCGACCGCCTGCTGATTCCCGAGAAGCTCTACGGGCGGGACGACGAGGTCGAGACCTTGCTCACCGCCTTCGAACGCGTGGTGTCGAGCGGGGCGCCGGAGTTGGTGTTGGTCTCTGGCTATTCCGGCATCGGCAAGTCGGCGGTGGTCAATGAACTCCACAAAGTTCTGGTGCCGCCGCACGGCCTGTTCGCGTCCGGCAAGTTCGATCAGTACAAGCGCGACATTCCGTATGCGACCCTGGCACAGGCGTTCCAAAGCCTTATCCGAGGACTTCTCGCGAAGAGCGACGCCGATCTGGCACCCTGGCGCGAGACGCTGATAGAGACTCTGGGACCGAACGGACGGCTGATGGTCGATCTCGTCCCCGAACTGAAGCTCATCATCGGCGACCAGCCGCCGGTGGCTGACCTTCCGCCATCGGAGGCGCAACGGCGATTTGAGCTCGTGCTGCGGCGGTTCATTGGTGTCTTCGCCCAGCCGGAGCATCCGCTGGCACTGTTCCTGGATGACCTGCAGTGGCTTGACACAGCGACGCTCGATCTGCTGGAAGATCTCTTGACCCGGCCGGATCTACAATACCTGATGCTGGTTGGTGCCTATCGCGACAACGAAATAACCGCCGCCCATCCGCTGATGCGGAAACTTCACGCGATCAAAAGCGCCGGCGGCAAGGTCGCGGAGATCACGCTTGCGCCGCTTACCAAAGGCTGTCTCCAGCACTTGATCGCGGATGCGCTCTACTGTCAGCCCGACCGTGCAGACCCGCTCGTGCAAATGATGCACGACAAGACTGGCGGCAATCCGTTCTTCGTCCGTCAGTTTCTATTTTCGCTCGCCGAAGAGGGAATGCTCACCTTCGATCATGACGCGGCATGCTGGTCCTGGGATCTCGAGCGCATTCACGCCAAGGGATACACCGACAACGTCGTGCACCTTATGGTCGGCAAGCTCGCGCGCCAGCCACTCGAAACGCGGGAGGCGTTGCAGCAGTTGGCCTGTCTTGGAAACATCGCTGATACCACGATGCTTTCACTCGTCCTCGGGATCCCGGAAGAGCAAGTCGCCGGGGCCTTGTGGCCCGCCGTCGCTCATGAGCTACTCGAGCGGCTGCCGGACGCCTACCGGTTCGTCCACGATCGCGTTCAGGAGGCCGCCTATTCGCTGATCCCGGAGGAGCGACGCGGCGAGTTGCACCTACGCATAGGCAGACTGCTTGCGGCGAACACCGCGCCGGGGTTGATCGACGATTATGTTTTCGAGATTGTCAGCCAGCTCAATCGGGGAGCCGCACTGATCAAGTCAACCGAGGAGCGCGAGCAACTGGCCGAGTTCAATCTGCTGGCTGGCAAGCGCGCCGAGGCGTCGACGGCATACGCCTCTGCGCTCAACTATTTTGTCGCCGGCACGAAGCTGCTGCCCGAAGACGCCTGGGAGCGCCGGCCCAATCTGACCTTCGCGCTTGAGCTGAACCGAGCCGAATGCGAGTTCCACCTGGGCGCGCTGCCGGACGCGGAGGAGCGGCTGGCTCAGCTTTCCAATCATGCTCTCTGCTGCGACGACCAGGCTGCTGTCGCCGGCCTGCGCATCGATCTCTATGCGGCGCTCGGTCAGACCAATCGATCCGCGGCGGTCGGTCTCGACTATCTCAGGCAGCATCTCGCCATTGACTGGTCGCCGCATCCGGCCGACGAGGAGGTGCAGCGAGAATATGACCGGATATGGTCGGGGCTCGGGAGCCACGCCATCGAGGAGCTCATTGATCTTCCGTTGATGAGCGACCCAGCATCCTCCGCGACCCTGGATATTCTCACGCGGCTCGTTGGGGCGGTATGGCATACGGATGCGAATCTGGCCTGCATGGCAATCTGCCTAGCTGTGAACCTGAGCCTCGAGCGGGGTAACAGCGACGGCTCCTGCTACCATTATGTGTCGCTTGGCTACATTGCCGGGCCGCGCTTTGGCGACTATGAGGCCGGATTTCGGTTCGGTCAGCTAGGCTGCCATCTCGTCGAAAAGCACGACCTGAACCGCTTTCAGGCCAGGACTTACAAAGACTTCGGGGCTCACGTCATACCGTGGACGAGACATGTCCGGACCGGCCGCGACATCTTGCGGCGCGCGCTTGACATCGCCAACCAGAGCGGCGATCTCACGTTCGCCGGATACAGCCATGTTAGTTTGAACTCGAACCTGCTGGCGGCTGGCGATCCGCTTATCGACGTGCAACAGCAAGCAGAGATTGGCCTCGCGTTCGCGCGCGAGGTGCGGTTCCAGTTCGTTGAAGACCTCGCCAGCGCGCAGCTCGGACTCGTCCGGACACTGCGCGGGTTGACACGGAAATTCGGCTCCTTTGACGACGACGGATTTGACGAAGGTGAGATCGAACGCCGGTTTTCCGAAAATCCGAATCTTGCGGAAACCTGCTACTTCGTCAGAAAACTGCAGGCGCGGTTCTTCGCGGGCGACCATGAGGCGGCCGTGGATGCCTCATTGCGGGCACAGAGACTGCCATGGACATCGGTGTCGCATTTCGAAGAAACGCCGGAGCATCATTTCTACGGCGCCTTGGCGCGCGCCGCATGCTGCGACTCTGCCGCAGCTGACCAGCGGGCCTGGCATACGGAGGCGCTGCTCGCCCACCACCGACAGCTTGAAATCTACGCGAAGAATTGCCCGGAGAACTTCGAGAACCGAGCCGGGCTGGTCGGCGCCGAGATAGCACGCCTTGAAGGCCGCGATATCGACGCGGCGCGCCTTTACGAACAAGCTATCCGCTCGGCGCGCGCAAACGGCTTCGTTCATCATGAAGCCCTCGCATATGAACTCGCCGCCCGCTTTTATGCGCGAGGACGCTTCGAGGACTTCACTCGTCTTTATCTCCGCAACGCGCGTGGCTGCTATCTGCGCTGGGGTGCCGACGGCAAGGTGCGGCAACTCGACCAACTCTATCCCGACTTGAGAGGGGAAGAACGTGCTCCCGCTCCAACGAGCACTATTGGTGCACCGGTCGAACAACTCGATCTCGCGACCGTTATCAAAATCTCGCAAGCCGTGTCGGGCGAGATTGTTCTTCAAAAGCTGATCGACACGGTCTTGCGCACAGCCGTTGAGCAGGCGGGCGCCGAGCGCGGCTTGTTGATCCTGCCGCGTGGCGGTGAGTCACGGATCACCGCGGAGGCCACGACGGGCGGCGAAACGGTGGTGGTGCGGATGCGTGACGAGATCGTGACAGGGACAACCCTGCCGCAATCGCTCCTTCATTATGTCTTGCGCACAAACGAAAGCGTCGTACTCGACGACGCCATGGCTCAGAATCCATTCTCCGCGGACCCTTACATTTGTCACCACCGTGCTCGTTCCATTCTCTGTGTTCCGTTGCTCAATCAGGGCCAACTTGCCGGGGTACTCTATCTTGAGAACAACCTCGCCCCTCGGGTCTTCGCGCCGACCCGGATCGTAGTGCTGAAGCTGCTCGCCTCTCAGGCAGCGATCTCACTGGAGAATACCCGGCTGTACCGCGATCTCGATGAACGCGAAGCCAAGATCAGTCGCCTCGTCAAGGCCAACATCATCGGGATCGTCATCTGGGATATCGAAGGTCGCATCCTTGAGGCCAACGACGCGTTCCTCCGCATGGTGGGATACGACCGAGAGGATCTTGCCTCGGGTCGGCTATGCTGGACGGACCTGACGCCGGCCGAATGGCGCGACCGCGATGCTCGGAACGTCGCGGAGTTAAAGGCGATCGGGTCGGTCCAACCGTTCGAGAAGGAGTACTTTCGGAAAGACGGCAGCCGTCTACCCGTGCTGATGGGCGGTGCTCTTTTAGAAGAAAGCAGGAACGAAGGTGTCTCTTTCGTCCTCGATTTGACGGAGCGCCGGCAGGCCGAAGAGGCGTTACGGGAGAGCGAGGAGGCCTTGCGCGAAGCGCTGGTGCAACTGGCCCACGTTAACCGCGTCGCCACGATGGGGCAGCTCACAGCCTCCATCGCCCATGAAGTCAATCAGCCGCTCGCCGCGTCGCTCACCAACGCCCAGGCGGCCTTGCGCTGGCTCGCTACCCGTCCGCCGAACCTGGAGGAGGTGACTCAGGCGCTCGACCGGATTGTCGAGAACGCCAATCGAGCCGGCGATGTCATTGGCCGGATCCGTGCCTTGGTCAAGAAGGAACCCACTCGCAAGGGGCAATTCGACCTCAACGAGGCCATTCGTCACGTGATTGCCTTGACCGGCAATGAAGTGCTCCGACAAGGCGTCACGCTGCGGACCCAATTCGCGACGAGCCTCCCATCCGTGGAAGGAGATCGCGTCCAGCTGCAACAGGTGATCCTAAACCTGATCATGAACGCCATCGAGGCGATGATCGGCCTTAATGAGGAAGAGCGCGATTTGCTGATCAGCACGGGGACAGAGGCCTCGGGAGGTGTGGTCGTCGGGGTGCGCGACTCGGGTCCGGGCCTTGACCCACAAAGTATGGACTGCATTTTCGAGGCCTTCTACACCACCAAATCCAGCGGCATGGGTATGGGCCTGGCGATCTCCCGTTCGATCATCGAGGCTCATGGCGGTCGGATGTGGGCCACCGCTAATGGCCCTCGTGGGGCGGCGTTTCTGTTCACCCTGCCTCTAGAACGAGACGAAACCCCTGGCGCAACCCATACCGACCAAATCGCGATGTTTGGAAAATAGGGCCAACGACTGGCTGAAGCTCACGCAGGCAGTGCTCTCCGCGAAGTGTGAAGGCCGTCGGCGGGCCTCTCCTCTCCATCGCGAGACGACTGAGGTGCTGCCGAAGTTGAATTCACCTTCACGGCGCGGTCTTCAGGCCAATGGAGGCAGCAGTGGCGAAAGCAACAAGCGCATCGCATCGCACGAAATCTTGCGGCAGTAAGCTGAACGCGACGGACAGTACCACCATGTCCACACCAGCAAAACGGTCTAGGCCCCAAGCTCGATGGTCCTCGGGTACGGACCCAAAAACCCCTTCCAAGACGCGGATCGCTTGGGCTCAATGCATGGCCGCGGAACTCTCTGAAGGGCAAAGATTCTCGAGGTCCTCCACAAGACGGACAAGCCCGAGGGAGTAGCACCAAAGATCGAACCGCGTCCCCGTAACATATAGGGTAAAGACAGATCTCCAGGCGAGCAAAGCTTGTTCCCAAGGAGGCGTGATTGCTTGGCTTGGCTTGGTGGAAAACGTCATCAAATGAGCTTCAAAGGCCGTATTCGGCCGTGATGCACCATCTGGCGGCATCTGGAGCGGAGAGGCCAGAATCCAGGGCCCAGCTTTCCCTCGTGCGCTGGGAAACAGCGTCAACGGGACCAGCTCGATTTCGATTCGGTCGAGTTCATATGTCATGGTGCCAATCCTCGGAAGAACGCAAAGAACGACGCAAACGGTGCGACCCGTGGGCTCGCCGGCGGTGAACCCGCCGTCCGGAATGTCCTTGATTCAGGTACCCCGCTGAACTCCCAGTGAGCTTGACGAAATGGCCGCGTGGGAGAATGTAACCTGACCATAGCAGGACGCTGCCCGACCTGCCATTGATCGGAGGTTAGGATCGGGTGGCAAATGGGAGGGGATGACTTATACGGGGGTTTAGGAGGCCTTGCTCGAGGCCGGCAAGCCGCGCGATGGCTCTGCTGAAAAGTCGACCATCACACGCTTCGCGAGATGCCCTCGGCAAAGACAGACGACCATGACGCCGATATCGAGCTCCTTTTCCGAGGGCAACATCCTCGAAAACGACTGGTTGAGCCTGGGATGGCTCCCCAGCTCCCGCTTGTCTGCTGCGGCCGTATAATTTCCGCATACACAAGTATGATGGTTGACCTGCGCACTTTGTTTTAACGTTGCTCGCAAGTGCAGGCTTCGCCACGCTGCTCATCCTCGCACCGGGGTCGCTAGCCATTCACAGAACGTTGGAACTATGGCCAGTTTTCAGGTTCAAAACCCTTAGGGAAGGACGCAGAATGCCGACGCTATCTCCGACTCCGATCACGCCTCGAGACGAGCGCCTAGTCACCGCCCACGAGGCGCTTGAACCCCTCTACGAAAGACTGGCGCTGCGCACCGAATCCACCTTGCTTTCGGCGGCAATGGCAGCCGGATGGCCAGCCGAGGAAGCAACGCGGGCGCTGGCCGCCCTTAGATTGCAAGATGCCCTCAGTATTCTTTGCCGAGCGAATGGAGGTCCACACAAATCGATGCACAGCCCAACGGCCGAATGAAATGCCAGTCCTGCGGAAGTCGCGCCCGCCATTGCGTCCGCCCTCCGATGGCTCGCCATGGTCTTCACCTGAGTCATCCTTGGCGCGAAAGCTCTTCATCGAGGCCGCGGTAACTGGAAACACGAGGCCGGGAGGACTGTAGGAAGCGGCGGCAAGCGCATGGTGGATAAACCAGTGATGCAAGCGCCGTTATACGAAAAGATAGCATGCCTGATTCCAACGCATCTCTTCATTAGCGGGTACAAGAATGCTCTATTGTGAGCGCCTTCTTGAAGGCAACGAGCGGCCTAACTCTTCGTGGTGCCAGAGTTCATTTGCCACCCGCTGAATGCGAGCCCTCTTCCTCTGCTGAGCTGCCGACTGGTGTCACGAGCCTCGCAGATTTCCAAGAGACGCCCGGCAGCCATGTCTGATCGACCGCTCACAATTGACGAAAGTCGTTACCACACGGAGGTCGTTCACGATGGCAGCGCAGAGATACAGCCCTTGCAAGAACCTCAACATTTACTGGACGGTGTTCGATAAAGTCATCGGACAGGCGGCCATCATCGATGGGTTTGTCATGGACATGCTCACCGCCGAGGAGGCCAATAAATTGGTCGATCTGCTAAACCGTGGCAGCCAAGTGAGCCACTGGTGTTTTGCTGAACGGTTTTAGGAGCAACCGGTGACCCAGCGCAACATCGACCGAGCTCTTCCAGGCGGTCGCGGATTTCACGGGCGCCTTCGACGACAGTCGAGAACTCGACATCAGGACCGAGGTCGAACACCGGATGGCCAGGCACTTCCGGCTGACCAGGCTCACAGTTCCAGGGATGCAGCTCAACGCCGCCGATCTAGGCCGGCGGCCGCGCAGCAATGCATTCCCACTATCGATCCGGACCGCTCCATCGTTCTGCACGATGTGAGGAATGATCCCGCCAGCTTGGGGCAGCCGCCCCGCCGAGTGGATGAAGACAGGATCGCGCTCGGCGAGCGCGATCCTGTCTAGTAGTTTGACGGGGAGCCGGACCTCAACCGGCGCCTTGTCAAGGGTGCGTCCTCTGCCGCAGCTGGAATGGCTACAAACATAGCGGAGTGTCGGGATCGATCAGATCCGGGCGCCACCCGTCGCATCAATCATCTGGCCCGTCGTCCAACGCGCATCGTTCGATGCGAGGAAGGCGATGACGTCGGCGACGTCCTCCGCCTGTCCGACACGTGAAAAGACCGAGAGGGCTTCGGCGCCGGCGCGCGCATCCGGCGATGCCAACCACTCGGCATTCATATCCGTCTCCGTTACACCCGGCAGCACGGCATTGACCGTAATCCCGCGAGCTGCAAATTCAGGCGCCAGCGCCAGGGTCAATGTCTCCAGCGCCCCCTTGGAGGCCGCATAGGCGGGATGGGTCGGCGCCGCGATCCGCGTAAACCCAGTGGAGACATTGATGACGCGGCCGTTGTCACGAATGTGATCGGCCACTGCCTGGATCAGGAAGAACGGCGCCTTGTAGTTAATCGTCATCACCTCATCGAAAGCAGCTTCGCTCGTCTGCTTCAACGGCAGTGCCGGCGCAATGCCTGCATTGTTCACAAGAATATCAAGAGCGGACGAGCCCGTCTCGGTACGCGCGGCTTCGCTGAACTGCGCCCAGAGACTGTCGGCCGCCTCCTTGCCCTGTCTCAGATCAGCTTTGACACCGACAGCCTTGACACCAAGCGCCTCGATGTCGCGTACGGTGGCCTTGGCCGCATCCCCGTTGGCGGTGTAGTGCACGCCAATCAGTGCGGCACCCTCCCTCGCAAACGCAAGAGCAACCGCCCGGCCGATACCGCGCGAACTTCCTGTGATAAGGGCTATCTTGTTTGCTAGTCTTTGGGACATGGGGTCACTCCGTTGCTAAATTAAGTAGTGATCGCTATCATAAGCGGTGAAGCTCGCCTGTCAACAATTTAATAGGGATTGCTATTTTAATGACGGATCCAGTCCGCAAACGAGGCAGACCACGCGTGCTTGATCGCGACGTCGGGCTCGACATCGCGGCACGCTTGTTCTGGGAACGCGGCTACGAAGGAACCTCGACGGCCGACCTCACGAAGGCCATGGGGATCAATCCGCCGACTCTCTATTCGATGTTCGGCTCAAAGGAGGAATTATACCGTCAGTCGCTCGACTTCAGCATTGCCCGTGAAAACAGCCGCCGGTTAGAAATCTTAGCGTCCAACCTTCCGGTTCACAAAGCCCTAAGCCTCTACCTTTACGACATCGCTGATGGTGACACCCAGCCGGACAAGCCGCGAGGTTGCATGGTCTCGACGGCGGTCCTGCAGCACGCGGAAGAGAATGCGTCAGTGGCGCGGATGACGGCGGCATTGCGCGAGACCTCGATGCAGACACTCAAAGCCCGGTTTGACCGGGCCGTCGAGGAAGGCGAACTGCCGGCGCAAACCGATACCGATACGCTCGCGCGCTTCTATGGTGCGATTATCCAGGGCATGTCCGCACAGGCCTGCGATGGCGCCTGCAATGCGCGGCTGAAGCGGATGATCGACATCGCACTCACGGCCTGGCCCGGGAAGCGTAGCACCTAACGAGCGCTGGCAACTCGGCGAGCATCGTCTGATACATGAGATCGACGGACTTCATAAGCTCGACTCCGGCGTTATACTGTTCTTCAAAAACAGTATAACGGTCGAGAGCATAGGTCACATCCATCCTGCAAAAGATCATCGACCTGGCCACCACCGGCCAGTTCACGATACCGATCAGCCGCACCGCCCCTTTATCCGAGGCGATTTCCCTGATCGGAGACCTCGAAGCCGGCAACCGGCTTCCAGGAAAATCCGTAATCGTGATGGGGTGACGAGGGGCACGAGTATGATGCGCGATGATAACCGTCTCGGGTTTGGAATGTGAAAACGGCAAGAAACCGCTCAGAACTGCCAATCGACGAGCTGCTCTCCGCCAGACACCTCAAGCACAGTGCCTGTAACGTAGGGGTTGGTCATCAAAAACACCGCAGCGTGCCCCACGTCGGCCGGTTGACCGATCCGGCGCGCTGGGAAATTGGCGCGCACCTTTTCGCGGACATCAGCGGCGTCTGTCGCGGAAAGGAAGTTCCAAAGGTCGGTATCGATGAACCCAGGCCGAATGACGTTTACCCTGATTGGGCCAAGTTCGAGCGCCAGCGAGCGCGCGAGTGCCTCCACTGCGGCAAAAGTCGATGTGACGCTCGTCATGCCGATCTTCGAACGGGCCGCGATCCCTCCGGTCATAAAGGTGATCGACCCGTTAGAGGAGAGTTTTGGTACAGCATAGCGCGCACATGCCCAGGAGCCGAGAAACTTGCTATTGCCGTAGCTGCGCGCCCCTCGCATGTCTTCGTCCATGAATGCACCCCAGCTGCCATCGGTTGGCCCCGCAGCGACAAGCAAATGATCCAGATTGCCAATTGCCTTGAAGGAAGCCCGAACGTCGTCCTCATCGCTAATGTCGAGCACTAGCTGCTCGAAGGGCGCCAGCTCTGGATGGTCTGCTGAAGAAACCGAGCGCCGGCTGGCGACCGTTACGCTCGCTCCCGCCGCGTGAGCGGCCTGAGCGATGCCGAGCCCTATCCCCTGTTTTGCCGCCGACGACGACCACACGTTTTCCAGTGAGATCATATGAAGGTGATTGCGCACGCTTCAGCTCGTTCTGTGCCGTTGCCATGATAGCTTCCTTGAGTGTGTTTGTCTGAATGAGCTATGCGATCTGTCTAAGCACACCGCCATCAACGCGCATGGAGGCCCCGGTTGTTCCGGATGCCTGCTCCGAGCATATGTAGACGACCATGTTGGCCACCTCCTCCGTGCTCGTGAACCGATTGATGAGCGTTGTCGGGCGCATGGCCTTCAGGAATTGCTGTTCCGCCTCTTCCTGGGTGATGCCCTGTTCCCGAGCCGTTCCCGCCATCCAGTTCGCCATGATTTCAGAGTTCGTCGGACCAGGAAGCACCGAATTGACCGTCACGCCCGTCCCCGCAACCGTCTCAGCCAAACCTCGCGAGATCGCCAACTGCGCCGTCTTGGTCATGCCGTAGTCGATCATATCCCTTGGGATTGCGAGTGCGGATTCGCTGCTGATGAACACAACACGCCCCCAGCCCCGCGCGGTCATCCTCGGCAGGTAATGGCGCGCTGCACGAACGCCACTCATGACGTTGAGCTGAAACAGGCTCAGCCAGTCTTCATCGGTAAGATCGGAGAAGGGTTTGGGATTGGCTGTGCCTGCGTTGTTGATAAGAATGTCGGCATCGGGCGCCTGGGCTGCAAGAACCGCGCTGCCTTCCTTGGTGGCCAGATCCGCAACCACGCCGGCGATCTCGATGTCTGGGAAGAGCGCCTTGACTTCAGCCACCGCTGTGGAGACCCGGCCCTCGCTACGGCCATTGATAACCACGGATGCGCCGGCCCGCGCCAAGCCCTGTGCGATCGCCCGACCAATGCCGGCGGTGGATCCGGTGACGACTGCCTTGCGACCTTCAAGTGAAATGTTCATGATCGTGTTCTCGATGAATTCTGACGATCACTGTTTGTAGCGCATGGCGAAAATAACTATAATACGGACGAATGGCATGAAATTGATGCGATATTGGAATAAATAGCAGCGAGCTTAAAGTGCGGATCTCACACTCCGGCGCTTGTTACCGAAGGTCGCCAAGGCGTTCAAATGCCGCTAGATCCGCCCTTCGAGCGACGCGGCGAGGAAGTCTGTCACGTGCCGAACCCGCGCAGAAACCAGCCGACGCTTCGGCCAGACAAAGCTGATGTCCCTTGTGCCCTGAACATATTCGCCGAGGATCGTCACGACGTCAGGATGCGAGAGCTCTTCGACGAGCGATGCCTTGGTGAACATGCCGATCCCGACGCCTGCAAGCACACCCGCACGGATCGTCTCGATGCTGTTGGAGGTGAGGTTGCCGCGCACTGCGACGCTGAAGTGACCTTCTTGACCGACGAATGGCCAATTCGCCGACTCCTTGAAGCCGCCGTAGACGAGGCAGTTGTGATCTGCAAGATCGGCAGGCTTTGTGGGAATACCATGCTTTTCGAAATACTGGCGAGATCCGACGCATACGAGAGGAGTCTTTGCCACCCGTCTGACGACGGCATCGGGCTCTTCGACAGACCCCACTCTTATCACCAAATCGACCCGATCCTCGACCATGTCCCGCATGAGGTCCGATAGAACCAGATCCACTTCGAGCTTGGGAAATCTGGACAGCAGATCCGGAATGATTGGCAGGATATGAAGTCGACCGAGGGTGGTGGGGACAGCAATGCGTATCGACCCCGACATGTCGACCGCGCTGCCTATGACCTCGCGATTGGCGTTGTCGATCTCCTCGAGCAACGGCTTCATCCTGTCGAAGTATCTTTGCCCCTGATCCGTCAAGGTGACGTTTCGGGTGCTGCGATTGAAGAGTGCGACGCCCAGACGGTTTTCGAGCGCACCGATCGCTTTGCTGACCGCCGGCTGTGACGTGCCGGTTCTGCGGGCGGCCGCCGTAAAGCCGCCCGTCTCGACGACCGCAAGGAACGCCTTGAGCTCGGAAAGCCGGTCCATCTTATGCCTTTACGGTATGGAAGGCTGGGATATTTCCGACCATTCCTGCACATACTTTTACACACATGTATCATCCCTCCCAGCGCCGTTCGACGATGATGCTTGCTTCGGCAGTTCCGTTACGAGTGCATCTATGGCCGCCCGCACCCGGGTTGGCAGGTGAGCGCCATCCGGCCACAAAGCCCAGACCTCGGATACATAGGGAGGCATCTGCCGCATCACAGGCACGAGCTCACCGGTCTCGACCCGTTTCTTGACGAGCCAGAACGGCAGCCACGCTAGTCCGAAACCCTCTGTCGCGGCGTCTGCTATGGCGTCGATGTCGTCAAACCGGAGCCGGGAGACAGGATTGAATTCATGGACGACACCTTCGACCTCGAGGGTCCAGGACTGCACCCGCCCCGCGCGGGAATACGTGACCGTGTCATGGGCGTCGAGCTCTGAGATAGCTTCCGGAACGCCTTGCCTTTCGAGGTAGCCCGGCGCGGCGTAAAGCATCGTCTCCTCATGGCCGACCCGACGGATGCGCGTGCCCGCGGCATTGCCCGGCGAACCGTTTCGTATCGCGAGGTCGAAGCCGTCTTCCAGGAGATCGACTTTACGATCGCTGAAGCTGAGTTCCAGCTCAAGGCCGGGGTTTTCTCTGGCAAGCCTGGTCAGGATGGGAGCGACACACATTCGACCGAAGAGAACAGGCATAGACACCCGAAGCTTGCCCCGCGGCGCGCTCGATCCCGAATCCAGCGCGGCCTCGACGGCACGAAGTTCGGCCATCGCCCGCTGGCAGTGCTCGTAAAAGAGCTGTCCGTCCGCCGTGACGCTCTGATGACGCGTGGTTCGGTCGAACAGCCGGACATTCAGACCTGCTTCGAGGCGGGCGACCGCCCTTCCGACCGAAGAGCGTGACAGGTTCAGCCGTCGCCCAGCTTCGGAAAAGCCTCCGGTATCGACGGCACAGACGAAAACGGGGATGTCGCTCAGGGAAATCGTCATTGATAATTGTAGCATCCCACGCACCATAGTCGAGCATAAACGGCGCAACTGGTGCGCTGTTCGAGGTGATAGCTTCAATCATCAGAAATCGGAAGGAATTAGATGCATGCGACACCTCATGAAGCGTTGGGAACTATCGGCCTTCAGCCGTGACGGACTGAGCCTTGAACAAGTGCCAGTCCCAATAGTCGGGGCAGACGAGGTGCTCGTCAGGGTCAATGCGGTCGCACTCAATTATCGCGACCAGGACGTTATTGCCGGGCGCATGGGCGCGTTCAACCTGCCAATGACCATTGGCTCCGACATGTCTGGTACGGTTGTCGAGGTGGGCAAGTCTGTTGAAAAGTTCGCGGTCGGAAACCGGGTGATCTCGACATTCTTTCCGGACTGGAAAGATGGTCGTCCTCTCGGGTCCGGTCGACATCCAAACTACCAATCCCTTGGCGGTCACTATCCGGGCGTCTTGAGCGAATACGTCTCTTTTCCGGCGGCATGGCTGACGAAAGGCCCATCATCACTCGACGAGCTCGGGGCCAGCACGCTTCCTTGCGCGGGGCTCACCGCCTGGTACGCGCTCGTCGAACTCGGCCGGGTCGAGAAGGGCCAGACCGTCCTGATTGAGGGAACGGGCGGCGTCGCGATCTTCGGCGCGCAGATCGCCAAGGCAAAAGGTGCGACCGTGATCCTCGTTTCCGGAAGCGACGAGAAGCTCGAACGGGCGAAGGCACTCGGCCTTGCCGATTTCGTGATCAACCGAACTCGCGAGGACTGGGTCGGTAAAGTCTACGACATCACGTCGGACCGCGGCGTCGACCATGTTCTCGAAATTGTTGGCGGCCCTCACCTCGCAAAGGCTCTCGAAGCAGTCGCGCCTGGTGGCCGCATATCGATGATCGGCGTTTTGGAAGGCGGGCAGTTATCTGCTTCCGTTGGCCCACTCCTTCTGAAAGGGCCTGTCATTCAGGGTATTGCCGTCGGTCATCAACGCGCGCAGGAAGAGCTTGTGAGGGCGATCGACGAATTGCAGATCAAGCCCATCGTCGACGCCCGCTATGGCCTGTCGGATCTCCAGAAGGCCTTGGACCACCTCACCCGTGGTGCTTTCGGCAAGATCGTCATCGACTTCGCTCTTTGATCGAACAACGGAAAAGGTGAACCATGTACCGTAGAGATTTCATGTCGACCACAGCGTTCTTCGGTGCCGCAGTAGCAGGCTGCGGCCCCGGATGGATGCCACCTTTGAAATCGTCACGCCCGTTAAACTCCCGCATTAGCGGGCTAACCTTTCCCCGATCGAAGGACTTCCTATGACGCAGGACGCTCACGAGCTTCAGGCTATCAATACCCCTTGGCGGAACGCCATTCAGGAAATCCTGCGCATGGTCATCAGGGACATGTATCATGCCGGCAGTGAGAACAGGAATATCAAACGCATAGAGGAAGCTTCTGTCGACAGCAACTATACCGATTTGCGACTGCTTGGCACGGACGAATGGACGGAAGTGGTTGTCAAGGAAAGGGTGAGCAACTTCGTCACCACGCTCTTGACGTCCTTTACCTATGATCGTGCCTGAGTTCTTGCGTCGCAGGTGACGAATGCACCGGCAGGGAGGGCCCTTGCTCTGACTGGGAAAGGCGATTGAGGAGTTCATTGAAACGCTCGTCGGCCGCGATGGGCTGATGCTGAGGCAATGCATGGACTGCGCGAAGCACGGTCGAATCGAACGCAAGTCTTGCTACATGGTTCGCAATGTCAGTTGTCATGAGTAAAGTCGCCCTCTGCAGATACCACAGAAACGCACGGGCGGGAGCTTGGTTCGAGGCCGCAGCGGTATTTCACGCTCGTCTGAGAGATCAATTGGTCCATACCTCCACACTTCGACTTGACGCCATGGCGTTTTCGCGACAGCAACCGCTTTCTCCTGACACTGTCGATGCCAACAAGCTGGTTGCTAACATGGCCGAGATCCTGTCCTCGACCCTTGGTGAGACGAGGACCAAGGCCGATGCGAACCAGCTCGAAAACGCGGTGCTCAACCTCGCCGTCAATGCGCGTGACGCGATGCCGGACGGCGGCAAGCTGACGATCGAGACAGCAAACGCTCATATCGACGAAGCTTACGCGGCAGAACACGACGTCGCGCCCGGACAGTATGTGATGATTGCGGTCACGGATACCGGCTGCGGCATGCCGCAGGAGATCATCAAGAAGGCGTTCGACCCGTTCTTCACCACCAAGCCTGTCGGTAAGGGGACCAGCCTTGGCCTCAGCCAGGCCTTTGGTTTTGCCAGGCAGTCGGGTGGACATCTGAAGATTTTTTCAGAGGTCGGAACCGGCACGACGATGAAAATCTACCTGCCGCGTGACTATGGCACGAACGACATCGCGCCCCACGTGAAGGACGAAAGTGTGCCGCGAGGGACCGCGAGCGAAGCCGTCTTGCTGGTGGAGGACGACGCCAGTGTCCGTGAGATCCACACCAAGATGCTGGAAGAACTCGGCTACAGCGTCATTGCAGTAGATGGACCAGTCACGGCTCTCAAGATCGTTGACGAGCGCGCCGACATTCGCCTGCTGTTGACCGACATCGTCATGGCGCCAATGAATGGCCGCAAGCTGGCAGACGAGGTCCGAAGCAAGCATCCGCACCTGCCTGTCGTCTTCCCGGCGTCATATTCTTGCAGAAACCCACGACACTCGGCGATCTTGCCCGCAAAGTGCGTAGCGCTCTCGACGGCTAGATTCGGACAGATCGCCCGGCCATCTTCAGGCCGCCATTCTCATCAGAGTTTCGGTGATCTTGTGAGTATCGTAGGGCTTGGGAAGGAACACGCCGCGGTCGGGTATGTCGGAACTTGCCGGGCGCTTCATACCGGAGACGATGAGGATTTCCATGGGTGGCCAGCGGTTGCGAGCGGTGGCCGCAAGCATCAATCCGTTCATGGAGCCCGGCATGTCGATATCTGTCCAAAGGATGGAGATGTCTTCGTCGCCCTCAAGCACAACCATTGCCTCATCAGCATTACGGGCTTCGACTGCTTCGAACCCCGCTTCCTCGACGATGTCTACCGCCAACATCAGGAGCATTGGTTCGTCTTCCACCACGAGTATCTTCATTGCCATTGCGCAGGTCCCGCCTCCCGTTCGACCTATAACTTTCTGCTTTGATTGGGGTTCCGCAATTTTCAGACCGCCTGCTATGGCCGGCTCGAAAGCAGGTGGCGTAGAGAAGGTTTCGAAAGTCGGTCCTATCTCCTCCTCGCGCCTCTTTCGGCGGCATCTTGCTCGCAAGTCGGTACACCCTATTTTGCTCGGGCGGATCGAATATATTGCTTCATGGTCGCAGCTGAGGGGTATCGTGTGAGTTGGTTCAGCATTGCCATCATCGCGGTTGTCGCGCTGCTAGCCCTGTGGGTGGTTTTGGCAGCATCAGGCGATCCCGGGTTTCTGAAGCGGGTCCAGCAAGTGGATTCTCAAGCCCTCAAGATAGCCGCTGCAGACACCGAGCTTGATCGATATGGCGCCAGGCTTTGCTACGAGCGGGAGGCGGCAAGCGGGCTCGTTTTGATCACCTCTAACCTGGAAGCGTTCGCAGCCCGCCTTTTAGCTGCCCGTTCCGCCGGCCGCAGCCTCGACCTCATGTATTATATGTGGAATGCGGATCTGACCGGAATGCTGATCATGCGGGAAGTCGTCGCTGCCGCTGACCGTGGCATACGCGTGAGGATCCTTCTCGACGATCTCGGCGTCTCCATGTCCGACAAGATCTTCTATGCGATTGACTGCCATCCGAATATCGAGCTGCGGCTCTTCAATCCAACGAAGGCGCGAGAGAATGTCCTGCGCCGCGGCCTCGAGATGGTCTTGCGGTTCCGAAGCGTCAACCGTCGCATGCACAACAAGGCATGGATTGCCGACGGCCGGATCGCGATGGTCGGGGGACGCAATATCGGCGACCCGTATTTCGATGCCGGCGAGGACGCAAACTTCAGGGACTTCGATCTGGTGATGGTCGGTCAAGCCGTTGCGAAAACCGAGCGTCTTTTCGACGACTACTGGAACAGTTCTGTTGCCGTGCCTGTACGCTCGTTGCTGTCGCGCCGCCCCAACAAGTTGAGGAAGCTTCGACGCAACATGGACCGCCTCGATTTCGAACAGCGTGCCCGGCCTTATCTTGATCGGGTTCAAGACAGAACATCACTGGAAGACGCTGTCGCCGAAAACCATTACATTTGGGTCGATAAAGTCGATGTTCTTGCCGATCCCCCGGAAAAAGCTGCGGGGAAGCTGCGCACCGGGCAAAACGTGCTGATGGAAACGCTTCTTCCTGTGATCACCGGCACAGCCGAGTTCATCCATATCACCTCGCCGTACTTCATTCCCGGCGAACGCGGTGTCAGGGCCCTGACGAAGCTCCGCGACAAAGGGGTGAAGGTTTCCGTCCTGACAAACTCGCTCGCAGCTACCGACGTTGCTGCAGTACACGCGGGGTATTCGCGCTACCGCCCCGCCCTGCTGAAAGCCGGCATTGAGCTCTACGAGCTGAAATCGATCGCCGACGTGGGATCCTTCTCCTTGCGCGGTTCCAAACAAGCCAGCCTGCACACGAAAGCCTTTGCCAGGGATGGCAAGTATGGCTTCATAGGATCTCTCAACCTCGATCCTAGGTCCGTTTCCTTGAACACGGAGATGGGCGTGCTGTTTAAGTCATCGGATCTTGTCGCGCAAATGGACGCGATCTTTGCCAAGGAAACCGAAACAGACCTGAGCTATCCCTTAAGGCTCGAAAACGGATCCCTGCGGTGGCTGAAAGTTGTCGATGGGAAACGTACCCTCGTCCGCGACGAGCCGGATGCCGGTATCGCGAGGCGCGCGACAGCGTGGCTCATAAAATGGCTGCCTCTCGAATCTCAGCTGTAATCGTGCCGAATTCTCGCGAGGAGGCAACCCTGAGCTCCATGGCGACCCTAAACGTGTCGCGGCACAACGGATGCCAAATTGGCCTACCAGTTCGCCAGCCATCAATTCGAGGTATTGGCTTCCACACTGACGCAGGCATCAAAATTGCTCCGCGGGTAGCAATCCGATCAGGGTTCGCCCGCATAAGAAAAACTGCGGAGCTATAAGAAATGCAGATTTATCAGCACAAGTTTTCCTGCGTGGTTGCGCGAACCGCCTTGCCACTCTTGGTTGCGAAGCTATTGGGTCAAGCGATGAACAGGGCAATCGCTGAGGCTTCGTTGTACTCGCGGAAATATTGCGTTGCATCTTGTCGCCGGATAACAATTGCATACATTTTATCAAAAAACGCGACCGAGGTCGCAGAGGCCGGGATCGAAACTTGTCTGCCACTATATCTACTGGGAATGAAGGTCTTGATCTAATCCTGGCCGGTGGGCTGCCGGCTCGCCGGCTTTATCTGCTCGAAGGGGCGCCAGGATCCGGCAAAACCACCCTCGCTCTACAGTTTCTACGCGAGGGGGTGAGGCAGGGCGAAAAGGCGCTCTACATCACCTTGTCGGAAACAAAGGAGGAGCTGTCCGAGGTCGCGGCCTCGCACGGTTTCGACATCAGCGAATTTGACGTTTTTGAATTCAGTTCGGCATCCGACGTCTTCGGAGACGGGCGCGAACAGTCTATCCTGCATCCTTGGGAGATGGAGCTTGGCGAAACGATCCGGCTGATCCAAGAGGAGGTCGAGAAGGTCCAGCCAAAACGGGTCGTCTTCGACAGCCTATCCGAAATGCGTCTTCTATCCCAGGATCCCCTGCGCTATCGACGACAGGTTCTTGCCCTGAAGCAGTTCTTCTCCGGTCGCGACACGACCGTCATTCTGGTCGACGACATGTCAGGCAATGCCAGTGAGCGGGATTCGCACCTTCATAGCCTCTGTCACGGGGTCATTACTCTGGAGCGCCTGACGCTCGATTTCGGTGCTGCGCGCCGTCGCCTGCAGGTCCAGAAGCTACGGGGTGTGGATTTCGCCGCCGGTTACCATGATTTCAACATTCGCAAAGGCGGGCTGCACGTTTATCCGCGCTTGATCGCCGCGACGCACCATACAGAGTTCACTGGCGAAACGATCGCAAGCGGAATCGGAGAACTGGACGATCTCTTCGGCGGCGGCCCGATGCGCGGAACTTGCACATTGGTGACCGGACCAGCCGGAAGCGGCAAGACGACAGTGGCGCTGCAGTATCTCTATGCAGCTTGTGCTCGCGGTGAGCGTTGTACAGTCTACGAGTTCGATGAGCGCATCGGCACGCTTCTCACCCGCGCGAAGGCGTTCAGCCTTGATCTCCAGGCTTTCATCGACGACGGAACTCTCGTCGTGCAGCAGATCGATCCCGCGGAAATCTCCCCCGGTGAGTTCGCAGCTCGGGTACGTCGCGAAGTTGAAGACCGCGGCTCACGGCTGATCGTTATCGACAGTCTCAATGGTTACATGGCGGCGATGCCGCAGGAACAACAACTGATCCTGCAGATGCATGAGCTCCTGTCCTATCTCAGCCACAAGGGCGTGGTGACTTTCCTGCTCAATCCACAGCACGGACTCGTCGGGACAATGTCGACAAGCCTCAACATTTCCTATGTTGCCGACACGGTCGTACTGCTGCGCTTCTTCGAGGCTGAAGGCCGTGTGCGCAAGGCGATCTCTGTGCTGAAGAACCGCGGTGGCATGCATGAGGATGCGATCCGCGAGCTGCGGGTCGATCGTGGAGGTCTGCGTATCGGCGAACCCTTGTCGCAGTTCCGGGGTGTGCTGACCGGGACGCCGGAATATCTCGGGTCCAGGGATCCCCTACTGGAAGACCGCCGCAGCGATGCTTGAACGTCAGCAGGAGGGGCAGCGTGTTCTCGTCAGCGCACCGTTCGGCCGCGACGGTGACACGCTCGCAGCGCTTTTGCGGGAACAGCAGTTCGAGGTCGCTGTCTGCCGTGACCTAAAAGAGTTGTCCAGCGAGATCTGCGACGATATCGGCGTCATTCTCCTGACTGAGGAGACTCTGTCCGGCGACCTAACGCCTTTAAAAGACGCGTTGGCAAAGCAACCAACGTGGTCGGATGTGCCGTTTGTGCTGCTTGCCGCCCCTCGCTCCGGACGAACGACCAACGCGCAGTTGACGAACCTAAAGCTCTTTGACATCGCCATCAACAGCGTCGTGCTCGAACGCCCGCTCGGCCGAGCCTCGCTCCACAGCGCTGTCGCGTCCGCAATGCGCCTTCGCCAGAAACAGTTCCTGATGCGCGATCGGCTCCTGGAACTGGATGAGAGTGAGACCCGGCTGCGGCTGGCGACAAACGCTGCAGAGATTGGAACGTGGGACTTCGACCCGGTCACCGGCCGGCTGAGCTGGGACGACCGGTGCAAGGCAATGTTCGGTATCTTTGCGGACGGCGCGATCTCCTATGAAGACAGCTTCCTCGCGGGCCTTCACCCCGATGACCGGCAAATGGCAGACGACGCTGTCGCCAAAGCCCTCCAGCCTGGTAGCAGCGGGATCTATGATATCGAATTTCGAACGATCGGGATCGAAGACGGCATCGAGCGCTGGGTCGCGGCCAAGGGTGGGGCGATGTTTGCCGGCGGTAAACCAGTTCGCTTCATTGGGACGGTCATCGACATCACGCAGCGAAAGAAGACCGAGGAAGCCCTTGCGGCATCGGAAGCAGCGTTGAGGATCGAGCGGCAAGCGCTTGACGACCTCAATCGGACGCTCGAGGAGCGGGTCGCGCAGCGCACGGCCGAACTCGAAGAGGAAATGTCGGCGCGCAATCGGGCAGAAGAAGCGCTTCGGCAGTCTCAGAAAATGGAGGCCGTCGGTCAGCTCACCGGCGGAATTGCACACGACTTCAACAATATGCTGACAGGGATCATCGGCGGGATCAACGTTGCCAAGCGTCGCATTGCCGGCGGCCGACTGGACGATGTTGATCGATTCATGGATGCCGCTGCGGACGCGGCTAACCGCGCAGCAGCGCTGATCGCCCGGTTGTTGGCCTTTTCCCGTCGCCAAACGCTTGATGCCAAACCCCTTGATGTCAACGACCATCTCGTTGCGACGCGGGAATTGCTGCGGCGGACCTTGCCTGAGAACATAGCAATCGACATCGAGGCTGATCCCGAGGCCGGTTGGATCGTTGCAGATGCCAATCAGCTGGAAAGCGCTCTGCTGAACCTGGCGATCAACGCCCGCGACGCGATGCCGGACGGAGGCAGTCTGACGATCTCCACTGCGACCAGAAGAATTGATGAAATCGAGGCGCGATCCCTGCCAGGTCTGAAGCCCGGAGCGTTCGTTGCCATCGGTGTCAGCGATACGGGGGTGGGCATGCCGCCGGAGATTGTCGCAAGAGCGTTTGAACCTTTTTTCACCACCAAACCGATTGGTCAGGGGACGGGCCTTGGCCTTTCAATGATCTATGGCTTTGCGCAACAGTCGGGCGGTCAGGTCGAGATCGACAGCCGGGTTGGTGAGGGCACGACGATCAGGCTGCTCCTTCCTGCAACGGATAATGGTGATCAGGATCAAAGCCGTGAGAGCCTGGCCGTCGAAGCGGGTCAGGGGCAGACAGTGCTCGTCGTCGAAGACGACGATTCAGTCCGCCTGCTGATCTGCGAGGTTCTCGCCGATCTCTCTTACGAAGCGGTGGAAGCCTCGAATGCGGACGCAGCGATACCGATCATTGCCTCCCCACGCGCGATTGACCTATTGATCTCCGATGTCGGCTTGCCCGGGATGAACGGGCGTCAACTTGCCGAGGTCGCGCGTCAGCACCGTCCTGAGCTCCCCGTGATTTTCGTGACGGGATATGCGCAGAATGCCACAGCGAAGGCCGAGTTTCTCGGTTCCAATATGGCGATGATCGGTAAGCCGTTTGCGGTCGAGGTCCTCGCCGAGAAGATCTCCGATATGATCTCAAAAGAAAAACTGGCAGCGCCTAGGTAAACTGCGTTTGACGTGAATCGCGGCATCGTCGCGTAATCTTCCGGGGCGCTTGAACATCATCGAGATGGCAGCAGTCGTTCTGGTCCAAGCCGAGTTGAGGGGTGACCGAGAGTCGGATCTTCTTCAGAACTTTGTGACATGCGATATGGGATGATCATCCGGCATTTATCACAGGCGAGGCTGGCTGAGAGTCTTTTTTGCTCTTCCCTGCACAGGAGCAAGGATCGATGGCTGGCCATTTCTTCAACGTTCACGACGGCATCTCTATGCCGGACTTGGTAGGCACTGAGCATGCCGACATCGAAAGCGCCCGTAGCGAAGCGGTAGAGACTATAGTTGAACGCCGTGTCGTCCCGTCGTTGAGCGGGGCAGTCAAAGTCATCGACCAACCTGGTGTCTCTGCTCCAAGGACCGCCACAATGGACAAATGTCAAAACCGCACAGAGCGGCGAGCGCTCTTGGCCTGGGGCGGCAGTTTGCGGCATAAGCTATCCAGTGCTGACGCCTCGTTTTTCGTCGACATGAGATCGGGCTCATTCCCGCCGGAGGCTGGGCGATGCCCGACTGTTCGCAATCGACCGTTTCAAATTTGCTGTTGCGGGCCTTGCCTCTCGAAGCATTCGAGCTTCTGAGACCGGCGATGCAGCAGGTCGATCTTCCATTGAAGTATGAGTTGGTGACCCCTGGTGTGGCGAACGACCGGGTGTACTTCCTGGAGCGCGGGCTCGGATCTGTCGTTGCCACAAGCAGCGACGACGAAATCGTCGAAGTTGGGCACATCGGCTATGAGGGCATGTCGGGCGCGCACGCCCTGCTGAAAGTGCCGAAAACCCCCAACAGGACATTTATGCAGGTCGAGGGAAGCGGAATATCCTTACCGACCTCTGTATTCCTGAACATGGTCGAACGGGTGCCGGCCGCCAACGACCTGCTGCTGCGCTACGTGCATTGTTGTGAGTTGCAACTAGCACATTCCGCCCTTGCCAATGCCCGCTACAACATGCCGGAACGGTTGGCGCGTTGGCTTCTGATGTGCCATGACCGGCTACTGACCGACGATTTGCCTCTTACCCACGAGTTTCTTTCGATCATGCTTGGCGTTCGCCGCTCGGGCGTTACCAACGAAATCCACATTCTGGAAGGCGTGCATGCGATCAAGGCGACCCGCGGAAACGTCAGGATTGTGAACCGGCAAAAGCTGGAGGACATTGCCGGAGGCTCCTATGGTGTCCCCGAGCAGGAATATGCGGACTGTATCGGGTTTCCGATCAAGAGATTGTAACTTCAGGCGAGAGGAGGCTCCTCAGGACGCTCAGTCGCCTGGTTCGTACGCCTCAGAAAACGCCACCTTAAGAAGCAGAGTACCAACCGCGTCGCAGATCTCGATGTGGCGGTGCGAGAGGTCCCTCCCCTCCCGGATCGCCATGCTCATCATACCCCTGGCATCCTTGATCGCTTCGCTTCGCGCCGCGCCCAAGTCCGTAAGATCGGTGCCCTCCTCGTCCCTGATGATGTTCGTTCGCGTCAAAATGTGGAAAAAGAATCTTGGCATCGACCGCCTTTCGCGGAATGTGCCAACGTCAGTCAGGACCTGTGCCGGCTGGTGAGAACAGATACGCTGCGGGTTGCGAATCCTAAGTTATGTCAAAACCGCACGGTTATCGGACGACGCTAGGCTATTTCGGCAATCTGCGCCATAATCTTTCTATGCCTCTCTTGTCACTTGATGGGTTCGAGTGCGGGCTCCTCCCCGCTGGAGCCCAAAGATGCCTCAGATTCAAAAATTAGACGTTCAGAACCGGCTGCTTGCCGCCCTTGGCCGGGAAGCATTCGACGCACTGCAGCCCGGAATGGAGCGGGTCGATCTGCCCGTACGGACCGTGCTGATCGAAAGTGATCAGCCAACCCATCACGTGTTCTTTCTCGAAACGGGATTGGCGTCGATCGTTGCAAGGACAGTAGATGACGAGGCCATTGAGGTCGGCCATATCGGCTGGGAAGGATTGTGTGGCACACATCGGCTGCTGCGACTCGACACGACCCCCAATCGCACCTTCATGCAGATCGATGGAAGCGGCATCAGGGTTCCAGTTGAACTCGTCTACCGGCTGATCGACGAAGATGCCCGATCCCGAGATCTGTTTCTTCATTACATCCACACCTGTGAACTGCAGCTTGCCCATTCGGCGCTGGCAAACGGCAGGTATAATATGGCGGAGCGACTGTCGCGCTGGCTGCTGATGTGCCACGACCGCATCCGCGATGACGACATGGCGCTCACGCACGAATTCCTCTCCCTGATGCTGGGCGTGCGCCGCTCCGGTGTGACAGACCACTTGCATATTCTCGAAGGCATGCTGGCGATCAAGGCGACGCGCGGTCGGATACGCGTGCGCGACCGGGCCAAGCTGGAAGAGATTGCCGGCGGTTGTTACGGAGCGCCCGAGAAAGAATACGAACGCTTGATTGGAAGCAAGTGACATCAGGGGCGAAGCAGGTCCGCCTCAAGCTGCTCCTCGACCATCTGCGAAAAGGCCGGTGGCGCAAGCTTCCGAAACAGGTCGGTTTGAAAACAGCGCTCGTTGCCGAGGAGCTTGGCCTGATCGAGGCCAAGGGTGATGACCTCAGAGCAAGAAGCTACCGCCTGACAGTGGGTGGAAGCGCTTACCTGACGGACATCGTGATTGCGGGTGAATGAACGGCAATTGAGCCGAGTTACGATGTCCGTACAAGACCCTCAGCAACCGGCGGGCGTTCGCAGCGCCCCGGTATCGCTCCAGCCCATACGGCATCTTGCAGAGCGGAGCGAACGACGGCGGATGCTGCATGGTGAGGATTGTGGCCTACACCTTGCAGCAACCGGATTCTCGCTTGAGGCACTCTCTGGACAAGCCAGTCGAGGTGCCAATGCGGATCGAGGACGGCATCTTCCATTCCGTAGATGATATGCGTAACGCATGGTATCGGTTCATCGCCGACGGCTGCCATATCGGCATTGAACTGCAGCAGCTCGTCGGCCATCATCCGCAGCGACTGCGGGCTCGCCGCGTGTCGATAGGGGAAATCGGCCAGGGTGTCCGGAACAGGATTGGGATGATGTGCCTTGCGCATCACTCGTTCGCCAAAATAGTCGGCAAAGCGATACAGGAGGTGTTGTGAGAACATGCCGCCGATCCAAGGAGCGATGGCCAGCCGAAGCAGCAACATTGCCTGCTCCGGTGTCGGGCGACAAAACGGCGCGATCAGCACCAGAGACTTCACCAGATCGGGCCGCCGCCGCGCCAGAAGAATAGCCGGCGCGCAGCCGATGGAATGGCCAGCGATTGTCAGGCTGGAGAACCCAAGGGCGTCGACAAAGTCCTCGAGCCATAGGGACTGGGCCAGCGGCCCTCGCAGCCTTTGTGGTAGCGGGTCGCTCAAACCGTAGCCAGGCCGATCGGGCGCGACGATGTGCAGCCCCGTTTTCCTGAAAGGCGCCAGAACTTCCTGAGCGAGGCTGCCGCAGCCATGCAGCAGGACGACGGGCGGATAAGCGTCATCGCCGACGTTCAGGAGATGCACGTTGCGTCCGTTGACGACTCGGTCGAAGCCCCGAAGCGGGGCGTGTGGCTGCCTTGGTTTCATTACTAGCAAACTGGGCTGCTAGTCGCCGGTTCCGCCTTTGTGCGAAAGCGGACAGCAGCCGGAGACCCAAGAACCATCGCAGGTAAAATCCAGGCGGCCTAGCCGCGGGTACATCCAAATTTCAACCGATCCGCTTGCGCCCTGGCCCTAGTTCATCTCAAGCCTGCTGTCGATAGTGAAGCTTTGCCAGGTGACATATGGTCAGAAGCAGGGTAAACGGCAAGTCGCGCCACGGGATGCGTGGCATCTCCTTAGCCCGCGCTTGCGGATCGTCCGTGCGCTGCATCGTCATTGGCGTCCGGATCAGCCCTGGGGCAACGGCGTTGACGTTCACCCTCTGTTCGGCAGTTCCATCGCCAGGCTTCTGGTGAGCGTCAGGAGCCCCCTTTTGCCGCGCCGCAAGCTGGGGTTTCCCCGACTGGGGATCGCCTGGTGGACAGAGGTGATGTTGATGATCTTGCCGCCAAGCTTTCCCTGACCGCGGCGCACGAACTCGCGGCAGAAGAAGAACGTTTCGTAGAGATCCGTCTTGACGACGTTGTCGAAGTCCTCGAACCTTGTTTCTACAAAGGGCTTGGAGCAGCCGATGCCGGCGCAGTTGACGAGAATATCGGGCAACCCAAGCGTTTCTTGGAATGAACCCATGAACATCATCACGCTCGCCTCGTCGCGCACGTCGCGACTTTGTACCATCGCGGGTGGACCGGCGGCTTCCACTTGCGCCGCAGTCGCTCAGGCGCCTTCCTCTGTGATAGGTAACTGCAACGTCGGCACCCTCCAGCGCGAAGGCTTCGGCAATTGCGCGGCCTATTCCGGAATCGGAGCCGGTGACCACAGCGACGCGACCGGCGAGCGCCTCGACCCGCCGGCCTGGACCTGGTTCGAGAAATTCAGCATCGTTCTCGGTAACATCATTCATATCAGTATGCCTTGTTAATTCGGACCGGAGATGCCTTTGCCGCCTTTATTCTTGACGCCCATGCTATCGGCGCCGGCTGCCGGTCCTCCTCCTGGAGACATCCCGCCTGGCTGCACGCCGCTGGCGATGCCTTTCGCGCCACCCGCTTTGCGGCCGGTTTGGCTTCCGGTATCACTGGCCCCCTCCTCGCCGACTTGCTCTTCTCTGATCTCCTGCTCAGCCTGCCTCCAGTGGCGTTCGTGATCACCATCCTTTTTACCTTCTCGCTCCCATATCTGCTGGGCGCGATCCCGTATGAGATCTTCTCTGCCTTCCTGTCCCATCTTATCCTCCTGAACAGCGGTGACGTTTCATGATCGGTCGCGAACTTCTGCGGAGCCCCAATGTTCCCGCTCAGCGAAGGCTGCCCTCGTTGGAACCACAATGGCAAAATCAAGTTTGTCTGCAGTTTTTGACGGCCCAGGGGAATGACGACGATGACTTAGTACCGATCCATCCTCAGGGTCATTTTCGCCGCTCGCTGCTCATTACATCGAGGCCATTCAAAGCCTAGGTCTTCAAACCATCATGACGCTTGATCACGTCCACAATGTTAGGCGCGGCCAGCAAGGCATGACGCCCATGGCGGCTGATGCGACCTCCCGTTCATTCTGGGGGCATCGAAATGACGATCGGCCCTTGCCTCTGTCTTTCCGGTGGCAATGCTCTCGGCTCTTACCATGCCGGAGTCTACCAGGCGCTGCACGCTCGGGTCGAACCATCGCGGACCGCAGGCGCGTCGATAGGAGCAGTCACTGGCGCCTTGATCGCCGGAAACGCCCTCGACCAGCGGATGGCGCGAATGCGGGAGTTCCGGCAGCTTGTTAGCGACGACGGTCCGGCGATGTTCATGCCGCCTGGTAAAAGCTGCTCGACCGTGACCGTGCGGGAATTGCTGACGGGGCGACCCGCGCTGTACAAGCCGGGCTTCCCCGGCTGTGGTCGACGCTTCCCTTCATGGGCGTAGACGACAGCCTATTCGACACCCAGCCCCAGCGCAATACCTTGGAACGCCTGATCGAGTTCGACCGGATCGGCAGCGGCGGCATCTCTCTGGTCGTTACCACCTTGGATGAAGGGCGAGGACATCGTGTTCGACAGCGATATCGTGGCTTTGAACGTCGATCACATCATGAAAGGTACTGCGCTGCCAATCTTCTACCCGCCGGTCGAAATTGGCGGTCGGGAACTTGTTGGAGTGTCAGCCAACCTCCCAATAGCTTGCCTGCTATCGGAAGAACCCACCGATCCGGTGACGTGTATTCGCGTCGATCTCTTTTCGACAGAAGGCGCTGTCCCGGCCTCGCTTGATGGAGCGCTAGGCCGGACAACCGACCCCCTCTTTGCCAAGAGCGCGAGCATGGGCTTGCCGCGCTGAAAAGCCGGTTCGCCGGTAGGATGGTCCCGAGATCGAGATCATCCCCCTGGCTTACGAAAACGCCGCAGGCGAAATCGGCATGAAGACGTTCGATTACTCCCGGAAGTCGATCGGTGCGCGTTGGGGCCGGGGCTACCAGGACGGAACACGGCTGATCGTGCTCTCGATCAGATGCCGCCACGGCGAAATCGGCTGGACATCTACAAGCTGACCACAAAAAAACACCTGAAAAACCTGCTGTAAGTCGTTCCGCAGCGCCTCGAGGCCGTCGCCAGCAACGCAGGCTATGCCGGCACAGCCGCCTTGGTCTAACTACGACTCAACTGTCGCGACTAGCCACAATCAAGCCGCGTGACGTGTATTCAGATCGCGGCAGCCAAGCCCGCCTTTGTCGCGCCGTTGTTCGAGGCACCGACCGATTGCCCGGATTAGTTCGTCAGGTCGTGCCGGTTTGCAAACCCATTCTCCATTGAGCAACACCTGATGGCTCTCCTGCGTCACCTTCCGACGAGCCGTATGGACCACAAAGGGAATGCCGCGCTCGACGAGGTGGCTCGCAATGTCCGTGCTTTCGCCGTCGAGCAAGAATATATCGAGGATCACAAGATCAGGCATGTAAATCCCTAGCCAGTCAGTTGCGGCGCTGCACGACGTGAGATGTACGATGTCTTTCGCACCGGCGCCCAGCAAAGTCTGTTGGATGTCGAGCGCGATCAAAGCTTCGTCCTCTAACAGCAACACCGTCGGCAAAAGCGTCATTTTCAGCTCCTTCTGTGCAAGCGCCACAGTTATACACCGTCCTGGCGACCTCGTCCGGCATTGTCGGAATTCGCACCGTGCGATCCCTCGCGCTATGAAGCTGGGTGAAAGCAGAGAATGTATCAGGCTTCGCCTACCTCGCGCCACCCGTGTCAACTTGATCACCTTGAACAGTCCAAGCGGGGAAACAGGCCGCCATTCGCTGACTTCGAAATCGCCTCGGCCCTCGATCCATCGCAAAAGACGCCGAGACCAAAATGTCGCACTCCAGCAGATCCGCTCGAACGCCGGAGCGATTGCTCGCTCTATCGCTCCCCGCACACGAACGGCAGCACCAAAACGCCGAAGCTCGCGGGTGAGAAATCAAGCTTTTGCGCGTCACCCACCTGCAGGACGACATGTTCAAGCCGGTGATCCTGTATTCTTTGGCGTGCTTTGGCGAGCATGTGAGACCGGTCACCTGCAGGTGCGCCGGGTATTGAAGCAGCAACAGCCGGGGCCCGACTCCCACCTCGAGAACGCGTCCCTCTTGCGCTGGCATCAGCTCGACGATTGCGCGGTGGGCGGGGCGGAGAACGCCGCCATGGATCTAATCGTAAAGGGGAGCCCAAAAGCGGTAGGGGGCACGTCTTTGTCGTTCGGCTGCTCCAAGACAGCCCGGCGAAGATCGAACAAGCATTATCTGGTATCCTCGCAGGGCATCTGCAGGCACTCGCATTATCACCGGTGACGGCGACTTCATGAAGGGCAAACAAACGTCACTCACGTTCGACAAACTTGTTGAAGCGGCTCGTCTTCCCGTCCTTTGTCTTGTCCTGGTAAAGGAAGCTCAGCTTGTTCTCCTCGAATATCTTGAAGAACTCCTCCCAACTGACCTCCTCGAAATCCGCTTCCTTTTCGCCGAAATCGATCCGAAGGACGCCACCCTTTCCGCCAGTACGAACAACGGAGGGCCGACCGTCGCGCGCTTCTGCCCATTTTTGAATGGTGCCGTGATCGTTTGTCGTGTCAGAGCTGCTCATTGCTTTCTCCAAGTGGGTTCTCATTTATGTCAACGCGAACTTTGATCGCGCCTGGAGGTTCCTGCCTGTCTTCAATCTTCTTCACTTTAGCTGAACGAGAATGACTTTTTAGGCCATGGGCGTGAGCTTCACTGATCAGCGCATCGAAATCCTGCATGCTGCCGAAGACAGGATCGACGGAGCGGAAGTCGCTGACATCATAACCGCTATCGAGGAGCGGCGACCTGTAGGTCGGCCCTGGCCATATCGCGTCTATGCCGAGCCAGGGGAGGTAATCCAAGCGCCGGATGATACCTTGAATGTCCCCCTCTCCATCGCCGTCGCTGTCCTGGAATGATCGAGGGAAAGTCTGGTAGATCGCGGCACGTTGCCACCATTCGATCATGCTTGGGGAACCTCAAATATCGTGCTGCCGAACGTCACTTTTGTCGTTGCTGTTCCTGTACGACATCGTACTATGATCAAGCGTCTGGGGGTCAGGCAACGCGGCTTCCCCACGCAGCAAGCGCCAGTAGCGACACCACGCTCCCGACATGAGGGAGAAGCGAAAGCAGCCCGCCACCCGCGAGCCAGACAAGAACAAGATCGCCGCAGGGAATGACGCTGATTGCAGCGATCGACATGGTTGTGCCGGCAATCGAAAAATAAGGACCAACCACCAAGCAGAGGCCGATGACAATATCGCGAATTGCGATTGCGCGGATGTATGTAGCACTGGCACCGGATGAATTGCTCGTCGCAAATAGAGGCGCGGCCAATTCGGGCGTCATGATGATACGATTCCCAGACCCATCAGGCCGCACCCGACCAGACGCACCGCGGTCTTCCACATCCGGCTCGCCCTCAAGTGCTGACCTCATGAAGAACCGATGCGATGGGGAAGGCTATCGCGTCGAGATCGATTTCCAGCTCGCCAATCATGTTTTCGAAGCCTCATCGAAAGCCGCGACAGATGTTCCTTGCAACGAAGAGGCTGTCGTCGAACAGGAACGAGGTTCATCGGAGACCAGTTTGTCGGATTTCGTTTGTCGCGAGGCTCGGCTGAAAGTCAAAGCGTCCGCTGATCCACAGGACGCCCTCTGAGCCGCAAGAGAGTTTTTCAACTCCTGTAGAAACAGCAAAAGAGACTCTTCAGCGTTTCCACCCCTTCCTTCGATCACTGTAACGCCCCATCGGTCAAGAACATGCTTCTGCACATCGTCGGCGTCGTGCATCACGATGTAGAGTGGGGGTCGGGCCCGCTCCTGGCCGGTATCGCGCCACGTCTTCCATAACCGGTGGAGCAGGAAGCGGATGTTCAGATCCGTCATGCTGTAGCCGACAAAAAGAAGCGTCGAGGCAAATGCGTCACCCCTGAACTTTATGTCCATCGGAGCGTCGAATGACAGCCGGTCGAAATAATCGGATTCAGTGATGACGAGACCCTCGGGATTGGAAAAGTCCCCGTGGAACTTGATGATCTGCGTGAGGCCCGGCAAAGCTGCGGCCAGATCCGCGGCCCCCGTTATCTTAACGTATGGTTTGCCGAACGCCTCATAGGCCGCTTCAAGATTAGCATCGTAGTTGGTGGTGTAAATAAACGGGAAATCGGCATCCACTATCAGGCGGTGCAGATGCGATTTCCGCAGACAATCAGGATCCACTCGCCACTCTTGGCTCATCCACTCGACGAGCGGACAAATCGAGCCATGCTTGAGACGATAGAACTCCGCAATCTCCTGGTACGAGCTTCGATGACAATCGTTGGTCGAACAGTCAATTCCAAGGTCTGACTGGATATGAGCAATCAGGCTTTCCCATGATGGAAGACCAACGCTCATGGAAACCCCGGCTCCAACGAATAGGATCGCCTGCCGTCTCGCCACCGCATCTGTCAGTGATCGAATTGCCTCTTGGTACTGCATGCATCCTCCTCGGCAGCCGAACCAAGCCAGGTAACAGCCGTTCCAGTACGATAACGCACGCAGCCGCGGTCTTTAGCTCGCGACGTTGTGGCTTTGATTGGCTCCGGCGACGTCTCGCCATCGAACGGGAACGAGCACAGTGAGGGACAAGGTAGTCGTCATCCCGACGAATTCGCGGAGTGGCACTACACATTTTTCTTCCGGATGATCGGCCAATGGAAGACCTTCGGCAGCGCGTAGTCGAAGATCGGAACCACAGCCCGGCGACAGGGTTCTTGGAAACAGTCGAATACTGTAAAATAAGTGGGAGCCAAAAGCGTGCAGGATCTTCGCGGATCATCGGTCGTCATCACCGGCGCATCGAGCGGGATTGGTCGTGCGACAGCGCTCGCCTTCGCCAGACGTGGCGCTCGTGTCTGCCTTGCAGCGCGCCGCGCAGATGTCTTGCAGCAAGTGGCTCGCGAATGTCAGTCGCTGGGTGTTCAAGCAATCGTAGTACCGATGGATGTCACGGATGCTGATGCAGTGGCAGCGCTGGCCGATGCCGCCGAAGTCGCGTTCGGCGGGATTGACGTGTGGATCAACAATGCTGGCACTGGCGTCGCAGGCTCATACCACGACGCGCCACTCGAACTGCATCGCAAGACGATCGAGGTAAATCTGCTTGGCGCGATGTCCGGTGCTTACGCCGTGTTGCCGATCTTCATGCGACAGAACCGAGGAACCCTGATCAATGTCGTCTCCATGGCAGCGTGGGTGCCGAACCCCTTTGCCGCGTCCTACACGGCCAGCAAATTCGGGCTGAGAGGTTTTGCCGCCAGCCTGAGACAGGAGCTGGTAGGCATGCCCCACATTCACGTCTGCGGAGTATTTCCCGCCGTCATCGACACGCCGATTATCGAGCACGGTGCGAACTACACTGGCCATGCTTTGGAGCCGCCCCCTTTCCTGTACGATCCTGAGGATGTGGCCGAGGCCATCGTCGGCGTTGCTCTTATACCGCGCGACGAGGTCGCCGTTGGGTGGCCGGCCCGTGCCGGTCAGGTGGCCTATACGGTTGCACGCGGTCCCGTCGAGCGTCTCGTCGGCGCCACTGCTGCAGCGATCCGGAAGAAAGCCAAACCAGTGCCTAACACCGACGGCAGCGTGATGTCACCAAATGCTGCTGGAACCGGGACCAGCGGCGGCTGGCGCGTGAGAAAGCGTGTGCCGTCTGCAAAAACGATCACAGCTGTCGCCATCGCCTTGACCGGAGCCGTTCTCATCTATGGCCTGAATGGGCACCGTCACCGCCATCGGGTGCGGTGGCGCGATCCGGAACCTTGACGGGCTTTGTGCGAAGGAGGGACAGCACCACACTATTGACGGCCTGCAGTCCCTCCAATCCCTTCATAAGATCGATCTCACCACTTTGGCTGATGGCGCCCCATCCCGGGGTGATGTCGATCACCGAAACCCGAAAGGGGATATGCCACGACCATCCAGTCACCCGCCAAAGCAGCCGAACGTCCAACGGTCGACAGTATTCACGGTCCAATTCAAGCTGCGCTGACCTGCAACGAGTGGAAGAAGCCGGCTTCAGGAATGTAAGCTGCGTCAGCCATCCTTCGGCTTTCTGAGCTTCGAGACGAAGGTGCTCGACTGGCCTTTGGAAACCAGCACGTCTCCTTGGACGCACGCCCGGCTCATGTCGACGTCCTCCAGGTTGAGCGACCGCTGATCCTCCGGTTCTATCTTGGCCACCATCGGTGCTGCCAATGGCTTGCTTCCGTTATCCGCTTTGTTTGACATGTGTTGCCTCCTGTGACCCGCGAACCGAGCAGCATTGGTCAAGTTCCATCTGCAGCGGACTATGCCAATGATTTTTTAGTTTGTCGTCCGCTGGCGGCACGTCGTGGATCCAGGTTTGGGTCGGCTCAATGAGCCGAGGCTTAAACCACCAAGGGGTGCTTTCGGCAATCACCGGCTCCTCGACATGAGGACCACTATTCCAGCACATCCGTCTCGAAGCTTCGTGCGGCAAAATCGGTTGAGCCCTTCGAAGTAGGCTCTGATTTCCAATAATCACTCCGTCGGGAACTTCAGGAGCCTTTCGTTGTTGAGAGCCCACGAAGCAAGCCAAGAAGGAGGAGCTTCATGCCCAATGCGGATCGAAAGCACATCGGCGCCGGCGCCAAAGGCAAAGGTGACGGGTCAGGCGCAATGACTGATCTCGACCCGGACACTCTGCCGCCCAACATGGTCCTGTCCAACAGAGACAAGGCGCAGCACTCACGCGAGCGCGGTCTCGATGGCAAAACCGTGCAGACAGAGCAGTATCAAGACCATGCCGCCAACAGAGAGCCAGATTAGGAGGATATCATGAGCAGCAAAGTGCCGCCGACGCCGGAGGCCAACCGTTCCGACAAGGGTTCCGGCGAAACTTCCCACGCGGATAATGACGGCAGGCTGGTAGCTGCCGCCAAGAACCCAGACAAGGTCGGACAGCAAGGCAACAGCAAGGTCAACACGACCCATCAGGGTTACCAGCAGGATCGATAAAGCGAGGAGCCATGTCGACATCATCGAAGCATCCATCCACAGTTCGTCAGGGCGGCCCTGGTGCGTCGCACGAAAGCAGCAGAGCGCCGCTGGAGGTAAAAAAGCCCCCGGCGGTATCGGATAACAAAGCGCGAAGCGGCGTATCGGGAGGAGGTGGCGAACGCGACAGCCACCATACTCATGATGATGCGCGCAAATGAAGGGGCTGGCGGCATGTCCCGTCCCGCCCACACTCTTCCTTCCTGGGCTGTGGACCAAGCACTAGGCATTGTTCGCCGGCACGGCTTCGTGCTCGTCAACGCAACAACTGAGGAAGGACGGACAGAAGCGGCCGCAGGACTGGTGCTTGCCATTGCAAAAGCCCTCAGCAAATTCGCGTCGCCTGCTGACAGTCACGTTGACGGAGAGTGATTGCGGGAAGTGCGTTCAGTGGTAGCCTTGCGAATAAAAAACTTCGTGAGCAGGGGCCGGAAGCCAAAATGCGAACTTATTGGCTGCAAAGATGAAGGATAGAAATGTCGAACGCTCACGCACTGGAGATGCCACAGTTCCAAACAACGCCGTCAATCCATCCATCTTTGAACGGTGGAGAGCTAAGCCCGGCTTCCGCGAGGGCGCTATTCCAGGCCGACAGCCGACCGGAAAGGAACGGTTGCGACCAGCGAGCCTTCTTCGGTCATGATCTCGAAAGTCGCTCCGTCTGCCGGATCGCCCCTCCGGATCCCCTCCGCCACGATTTCACGAGCGGCCGCGACCGCTTCCTCCCGTGCCTGTTCAGGCGAAGCCAAGTCGATGCCTTCTAAATCTTCCTCGAAGACATCGTTCCGGCGGATGTGGAAAAAATACTTCGGCATGGTTTGCTCCACCAACGAGAATCCCGCCGAACCTCTCGATAGCAAAGTTGTTCCACCCGGGCTGTCGATCGACCACATTCAAACCTAGCCGCATGAGACTCAGAAAAAAGCCCCGCGTAAAAGGCGGGGCGAGTTGGGGAAGTTTGGAGGAGTAGGCCGCGTAAAAGGAAACGGATGCGTGGCCCATCCGCCTTACTCTCGGCGGCCACTCTTGTTCCTTCGTCGGCAGATTTAAATCAGGAGGCCGCGCAGAGCGTTACCGAAGGCATTGGATGAGAGGAAACACCAAACAACCTTGCCTCCGCGCGGCCATCCCCTGGGATGGTGGATCGCGGAGAGTGCAAAGGGCGTTGTGCAAGGAAACATGGCTTCCCCTCCCGCGATCCGCCTTTCTAACCGGGCGCGTGCGATACCGGTTCCTGCGCGGCTCCGTACAAATCGTTAGAGAAGCGGATCGCCGCTGACTTGGCGGAGGCTCGCGGCAACCGTTCGCAACCGTACTGATGGTTGTCCTTGGGAGGTTAATGCAGTACCAGTTTTCCTATCGCGGTCCGGGCGAATTGTTGCGACGCTCAAGGAGCATGAGATGACGGACTTCAATCTCTCACTTCAGATGGACGACGTAAACGTGCTTTCCGATGCCGTCCAGACTTGGTACCGGCACAATCACGCTGCGCCGACGGAACAATCAATGCAGCTGCTTTGCAGCGCGGCGGTCGACCTCTATAATGAAGGACATAGGACGCGCGAGGAACTGGTCACGCTGCTGATCATGAAGTTTGATAGCCTTCACTCGCTGCAGGTAAACGCGCCATCGTCCGCGTCTCATCATTGACAGTGATATCGGCCATCGATGCGGAACGCCGGCTTTCGTCAATAGGTCATGAGCCCGTCGTTCCTCCGTTTCGGTTCCACTTCTTGGCGAACCCTTCCTTGAACCGCGTCTTACCGATCTCTCCACCCGAACGGTAGATATTGACTAGCAGCCGGTGCGTTTGGTCTTGCCCACCGCGCCGCCGAGGTGAAATCCCTTTTCAGCCAAAGCTGTTTCAGCCTAGGTTTTGCAATCAGCGCCAGTTTCCGTTCCTTCATACACCTCCTTCCAACAATATGTCGGGAACATCCCCAGCACAAAGTGGTTAAGCGAGACATTCTCTGTGGCACAGGCTGTGGGAGCGAGCGATTGCAATCGTACAAGGAACAATGAGGTACCTGGTGCTCGGACTGCTCATCGCGGTCAGCGGTTGTTCACTGACAGACCCGCAGCGGCCAATGCCAGGCAGTCTGACCTACGGCAAGGTGGTCTACTCCCGGTATAAGCCAGGAACGATCGTGAAGAACACCTTCCTCGATCAATTCGGCTACCGGTCTTTGAGCGATATCAGGTTCAGCCAGATGGCACTCTCAAACTCACTTATCAGGTCACGGGCCCAGATTTTCTGTGGGACTGATTCAGGCGCCGCAGTACTGCCGCTGCTTTTCGCGCTCCTCGATGCCTGAAAGGACATCTTCCGAAAGCAGTGAACCCCAGTTCAGAAGTTCTCGAAACGGGTGAGGAAAATGGGGAGCAAAGATCGAAGACCGTGATAACGCCGAAGAGCACGATTTCTATCAGATTCTCGAGGCCGAGCTGACCAACAAGACGACGGTTCTTGCCGAGGACGCACCTGCCGTCATTCCTTCAGACATCTCGCTCGCTTCGCTTGTGACAATCGTCGCTGCGGAACCCAACTGTAATTCATCCGAGTGTCGAAACAGCATGGAAAACCAAACGACTGATGCCATTCTCAAAACCCCGACTGCTCTTGCTCAAATCGGCACCTTAGCAGTTCATTACGGCCTTTCGCTCGCCGGCGCCGTTGTTCTCCTCGTGGGGGGGTGGATTTGTCGAGCTTCGTCAGCAGGTGGGCCTACAAGGGCTTGTCCCGGATCCACGGCATTGACGAGATGCTTGCTCGCTTCTTCGAAAATGTGTTGCACTATGGTCTGTTGGTCCTGGTCTTCGTCATGGTCCTTGGACAGTTTGGCGTTCAGACCGCATCGATTGTCGCAGCCCTGGGTGCAGCCGGCCTGGCAATCGGACTTGCTTTGCAAGGAACATTGCAGAATATCGCCGCCGGCATCATGCTTTTGGTGCTTCGGCCGTTTCGGACTGGGGAATACATCGAGACGTCCAGCGTCAAGGGCAAAATTGTTGAAGTTGGCTTGTTTGCGACTGAACTGAGAACGGCGAACGGACTATACTTGATGGCTCCGAATTCGAACCTCTGGAACACGCCGATCCTCAATCACAGCCGCGAACCGGACCGGCTACAGGAGCTTTCCATCGCCATCGGCAATGATGTCGATGTAGGGTCTGTCAAAAAAATCATCCTCGATATCGTCTCAGCCGATCATCGCGTCAAACAAAATCCCTCGCCTCGCGTTCTTTCCGATGACCTGACGGCCGACAAGACGACGCTCAAGATCGAGTACTGGACTTCGACCAGCGAGTGGACGGATACCCGGTACGACCTCATCGACAGCTTGAAAGACGGGTTCGCTGAAAAAGGGATTCCTATCAAGTAGGAGATCATTGTGACGAGTACTTGTCATCGCTTCGTCGCGTCCTGGCGCGCCCTTAACTTCCGAACCTCGGTGCCTTGCGTCAACCGTGCCAGTTGCGAAGCGCCCGTGCCCGTGGAGCAGCGGCGTTCCGTCGTCAGCGCGTCCGAGAGCGTTGATAAGTCGTTCTCAAGCGCTCGGAGGCGCACTCGACTGTTGCAGCCTACCGGATCGAGGAGCCGCCCTTGGAACCTTTGCCGACCTTTATTGTTAGCGGCATCTGCAGGCATATGCCTTCTTTTGAAGGGTTACCAGGAGTAGGAGTAGGGCCGACAATCGAGAAGGTTCACCCAAATGGCAGCTGTCATCCTATGTGGCCGCTGGCATCATTGTCGGCCTCATCGTCACCGCGGGGCTCGATCTCGATCCGGAGATTGAGTGGGGGGTGACGGGCGGCATCAACATCAAGCCAACTCGGAGGACCGCGATGACCAAGAAAGATGGCAAGACCGCTGCCGAGGTGCGCGGTCGAATCCAATCAGGAGACAGTGGAGACATCAGGTCGGGATTTGACCCCGCAGCCGCACCCCTCGAAACAGATGCTGAGGCCGCCGGTCAGCCGATGAGCCACGAAGAAATCGAAACGGCGCTTCATACCCAGAGCAGGGGAGCGGCCGATCGCCAGCGCGACTACGATGTCGCCATGCGTGAACCGGGGAGTGCAGAGACCACACCCCAGACGACGCGCTCTAACCCTCTGCGCATCTTCATCGCCACACTGGCTCTTGTTGCGCTGGCGGTTGCGATCGCGAGCTGGATTTACACCTGACAAGCTAGGTGTAGGATTGCCGAAGCCGCGCAGTTTCAAAGACGGCGCAGGCCATCCCACTGACATGAGCCCCAAGCTTGACAAAACGGTAGGCAAAGATCTTACGCCAAGCGGAGCCTCTGGCAATTAAAAGCCGCTCAACCGTATCGTCACTACTGCGCGACCAGAACGGCTCCCATCATGATTGCGCAGAGGAGTCCAAGGATGTTCAAGCCGAGCGTGACGAACTCGCTGATCTGCTGACGGTGGGGATGGCATTGCTCCGCATTTCCGAAGACTGCAATAGCCCCGCCAATCATCCAGCAGGTCAGTGTCAATGTCCCAAAAACAAGTGCCAAGTTCATCGCTTCGATCATCCGGTCCTTTGTATGGGGCACAAAACCGGTACATGACCGTTTTGTTCCCGCCGTCGAAACTCCGTCCGGTAGAGTACGTCGCTCAGCGCAACCTGCTCGTGACATGGCAACGAGCAGGTGCTCGCTTGATTATTGATCATTTTTTAGCGCAGGAATATCCGCTGCCTGCTGGAAAGTGGAGGTGCGGGAACGTCGTGCAAGCCGTCACGACGCCTCTTTTGGGACGCCATGGAACTAAGCGGCGTGGCCGTTGTTCGGCGATTTCCACCGAGCCAAGGTAAAAAAGGGAAATCCTTTGAGCGAATTGCGCCAGGAGTTTGAACTTCGAAGAGATTCTCTGCCGACGGGCCAGGAGAACGAGTGGATTTTGCCTCGTCGAACGATGTCATCGGTGGGTGGCTCTTCGACACCGCAAAGTTCGCATTCGTCGCGGCCGCTGGTCATCGACCTCGATGGCACCTTGGTTCGATCCGACCTTCTGATCGAGACCGCCTTTTCTGAACTCAGGCGCCGCCCCTTTTCCATCGTTGACCTTGTCCTCGCAACGTGCAGGGGAAAGGCATGCCTCAAGCACCGTCTTTCCATACCGGCGGATTTCGATCCGGCTATCCTGCCCTTTGATCCCGAAGTTCTGAACTTGATCCATACGGCGCGGCATGAGGGACGTCAGGTCTATCTCGCATCCGCGACTCACGAGCGCCTTGTCTCGCGCATTTCCGACCATTTAGGTGTCTTCAACGGCTGGTTTGCAACCGACGAGATGACAAACTGCGCCGCCGAGGTGAAGGCGGAAAAGCTCGTCGCGGCCTTTAGCGATGGCGGCTTCGACTATGTCGGCAACGACGCGGCAGATCTGCCTGTATGGCGTCATGCCGGAAAAGCGTACGCAATTCGGTCGTCCGCCAGGGTTGCTCGGCAATTGTCGCGCCAATGCGACGATGTCGAACATCTTGCGTACGACAGACCGACCTGGCGGACTTGGGCGCGGTTGCTGCGGGCGCATCAATACGTCAAGAACGGGCTCGTCTTTATCCCGTTGCTGACAAATCAGCTCTTCGACGTCCATAGTCTCGCCAATGCCGCTCTGGCTTTGATCGCCTTCTCGCTTTGCGCGTCGAGCGTCTATGTGCTGAACGACCTGGTCGACCTTCAGGACGACCGCGGACATCGCAGCAAATGCCGCAGGCCGCTCGCTTGTGGCGAGATCCCGCTCTCACACGCGCTCATGGCAATCCCCGTTCTCCTTCTGCTGTCGTTTATGGTCGCCCTGACGATTACACCCGCCTTCATTTTGGTGCTCGCCGGATACTTTGCGTTGACCACCGCCTATTCGTTCGTTCTGAAGCGGAAGATGATCCTGGATGTCGTGACCCTTGCCGCTCTTTACACCGCACGCGTGGTAGGAGGGTCGGCGGCGATCTCTGTTTGGCCTTCTCCTTGGCTGCTCGCCTTCATGATGAGCTGGTTCCTATCGCTTGCACTCGTCAAGCGTTACACGGAGCTCATTTCGCGCCGAGCCGCGAACCTACCCGACTCCAAGAGCCGCGACTACAAGAATGGTGACATCGGCATGGTCGGCGCGTTGGCGGCCGGGGCCGGTATGAACGCGCTCACATTGTATGCGCTCTACGCTGCAAGCGACAGCGTGCAGGATCTCTACACTCGGCCAGGGATTTTATGGCTGGCTGGACCAATCTTGGCTTGTTGGATTGCCCGCATCCTGTTGCTGGCCCATAGGGGACTGATGCATGACGATCCGGTCGTATTTGCGATCAAAGACAAGGTGAGTCTTGCGACTCTGGGCGTTGCCAGCGCCTTTGTTGTCGCCGCACTGTGAGGTGAGCGAGATGCGTTCCCATTATGGGGGTGAAGGAATCCCGCCCCGGATCGCAGTTCGCTATGTCGTGTTCGCGATCGTCTCGACTTTGGCAAATTTTGCGATTCAGGCGGCTGTCGTGAAGATCTACCCGTCGCAAAGCCTCGCGCCGTCAATGCTCGCGGGCACTGCGGCTGGATTCGGGCTTAAGTACTTCCTCGACAAAAGGTGGATCTTCTTTGACCGATACGAATCGCACGGCGACGAATTGCTCAAGATCGTCCTTTACGGCCTGTTCAGCGTCGTGACGACAATCATATTCTGGGGATTCGAAATCGTCTTCTGGATAGTGTGGAGAACGGATGTTGCGAAGTATGCCGGCGGCGCGATCGGTCTGGCGATCGGTTACGTCTCAAAATTCGCGCTGGATCGAAAATTCGTTTTCAAGTTGGAGGGGGCGTGACAGACCGATGGAGGGATGGGGACGTTATCCACGCCATAAAAGTGAAGTGATTGATTGCAGGCTGCCGGAGACGCTGCCTGGACTGGTGTCATCGCGCGCGGGTCTGATTGCTCGCGGCAACGGCCGCTCGTATGGAGATGCCGCTGTCGGTGAGCATCTCACTTTGACCTGCGGCGGATTGAACCGGATGAAAAGCTTCGATCAGATGACTGGCTCCCTGACCGTCGAAGGTGGCGTCATGCTGTCAGAGATTCTCAGGTCGTTCATCCCCCGGGGCTATTTCCCCCCAGTGGTGCCAGGAACGAAGTTCGTCACGGTTGGAGGAATGATCGCATCCGATGTGCACGGGAAGAACCATCATCGCGACGGTGGCTTTGGAGAGCACCTTAGCGAAATCAAGCTGGTTGTTGCCGGTGGCGAGATCCTTACCTGCAGCAGAACCCAGAATTCCGAGCTTTTTTTCGCAACGGTCGGTGGTATGGGCCTGACGGGCATCATCGCTGAAGCTACTTTTACGCTGAGGCCCATCACTACCGGGTGGATTGTCCAAAGCCAAGTCGTGACAGAAAACCTTGGCGATACGCTGAAAGCCTTGAAGCAGAGAGATGACGCGGCCTATTCCGTCGCCTGGGTCGATTGCCTTTCGCGGGGCGCTTCGCTCGGCCGCTCGCTGATCTTTGTCGGAGAGCACGCCATCGCGAACGACATCGCTCAAATGCCAAAGGCAGCGCTATTGCCTCACATCAAGGCAGCCCGTTTTTCACTGCCGGTCGATCTGCCTGGTTGGGCGCTCAACAAAGCGAGTGTTTCTGCATTCAACGAACTTTACTATCAGGCGGGTGCCCGCAAAGCAGGCCGAGCCTCGTTGGTCGACTGGAACAGCTACTTCTTCCCGCTTGATGGTCTGCTCGAATGGAATCGCCTCTACGGCAAGCGCGGCTTTCTGCAGCATCAATGCGTGGTGCCTGACGAAAACGCACTTGCGGTTCTGAGCAGTATGCTCGATCGTTTCGCTCGTTCTGGGAAAGCCTCGTTCCTGGCCGTTCTGAAAAGGCTGAGGGGTGGCGCAGGCCTTCTGTCATTTCCGGCGCCAGGGTATACCCTCGCGCTCGACCTGCCGGTCGCGCCCGACGTGTTCCAGCTGTTAGACGAAATTGACAAGCTGGTTGTCGCGGCGGGAGGACGGCTCTATCTCGCCAAGGATGCGAGGCAATCCCGCCACACATTCGAAGCCGGTTACCCCCAACTGCAGGCGTTCAAGGAGGTGCGACGAACAACGGGGGCTGACCGACACTTTAGTTCCCAGCTGGGAAAAAGGCTTGGAATATGAAAGCCATCGGCAAGACATTGCTCCTGATTGGCGCGACGTCGGATATTGGTCGTGCGACTGCCCTGGTCTATGCCGAGGCGGGCTGGGACGTTCATTTGGTCGGACGCAGGCGTGAGCTTGTTCAACGCGAGGCCGATGACATCGTCACGCGCACCGGCGCCTCCGTCGCAGCCCATGAACTGGATATTCTTGATACCGGCCGCTTCGAAGAGTTCCTGAGCACCGTGTCGCCATTGCCTGACACGGCCATTTGTGTCGTCGGCGAACTCGGCGAGCAGGCCCGCGCCGAAAGGGAACTCGAACACGCCGCTATGGTGATGCGGACGAATTTCGAAGGACCGGCTTTGATGCTCGGCCTCCTGGCAAGCCGGTTTGCCGCGCGTGGGTCCGGCACCATCGTCGGCATAAGTTCGGTCGCCGGCGACCGCGGGAGAGGATCAAACTATGTGTATGGCGCCGCGAAAGCTGGCCTAACGGCGTTCTTGTCCGGTCTCAGGAACAGACTATTCACAGCCGGGGTACGCGTCCTCACCATTAAACCCGGTTTTGTCCGAACGGGGATGACTGATGGAATGAAGCTTCCACCAATGCTTACGGCCGAGCCTGCAGAGGTCGCTCAAAGGATTTTCGCCGTTGCCGATGGCAGCAAGGGAGGGGACGTCGTCTATGTCAGACGGATTTGGTATCCACTCATGGCGATAATCCGAGGCGTCCCGGAACCGATCTTCAAAAGGTTGCGGCTGTGATCGAAGCCGGCGGAACAAGAGGTAGATTGCGCTGTCCGTCTTGTCGGTTTTTTCCGCGCTTCGATGCGGATCGAGACCTGCACCCGGGAAGGATGGGGTCTAGATGAAGCGCCGCCTTTTTTCCGCACAAGTTGCGCTCCTGGTGGTCGCGGTTATTTGTTCCGCGATGCTTGCCCTTCCTGGACGGACCATTAACACCGCTTTCATCAACGACGTTTTGGTATTCATTGATGGAGCGCATCGTATTGCTGTTGGGCAGGTGCCAAACCGTGATTTTCACACGGCGCTCGGACCATTGGTCTTCTATATCCCTGCCCTTGGCTACTTCCTGTCCGGAAATTTCGGCGCCGCGATACCGATAGGAATGGCGCTCCTGATCGTCGCGTTCATGCCTGCGATGATCCGTGTCCTTCTTTCGCGCCTCAGCTCGCCGTTAGCCATCGCCTTGGGCATATTCCTGATTCTTATTCTCGCTGTCCCTATCAATCTCGGAAGTCCGGTCCGGCTTCTTTCTTTCGCGATGTTCTACAATCGCATCGGCTGGGTCGCTCTCGGGCTCATCCTGGTTTTGTACCTGAAGCCGAGATCCGACGCCGCGCGCAACGACGTTGCAGACATTCTCGCGACGGCTTTTCTTCTACTTGTCCAATTCTACACGAAAGCAACCTACGGACTCTGCGGCGTGGCCTTTTTGATCTTCTTGTTGTTGGACCGGCAGCAACGTTCCTGGATCCTGCTCAGTCTGCTCCTGACCGTACTGGCAATGATCGTAATCGAGTTCTTCTGGCGCGGCACGCTTCATCATATAGAGGATCTGCGGGCCGCCGCACGGGTCAGCGGTGATCACGACGTTCGCAGCATACTGAAAAATGTCCGTGAGAATCTGTCGGATCTGGTGGTTTTCACGGTGTTTGCGCTGGTTGCCTTCTGGCACATCCGCAGCCTTCGAGACCTCCTCTACAGTGGCTTCTGCGTGGGTGCCGGATTGGCAATCATCAACCAGAACGCCCACAGCTGGGGTATCATCACCCTCTATTGCGGATCGGCCGTCGTCGTGGAAAAGGCACGGCGCTTTCAATCTGTCGATCCAAGCGCGCAAATGGAGAAGCCTGCTCGTCTTGCCGCTGCACTACCGCTGCTTCTGATCTTCTTTCTGTTGCCGCCCATCGTCCATCATGGAGAGGCGATCGCTCTCCACACGGCTCTTGCGGCGGAGAATGTGGGCAAGCCCCTTGGCCCTCCGCTTTTTGAGGACGTCCGGGAAATCGACCCGCCCGGTGGCGAGCCTGATTTCATACAGCGCTACCTCGATAGTATCGAAAGTGGGGGGGCCCTACTTCAGGCCCTGCCGATTCCGCTCGAACGGGTGTTCGTGCTCGATTTCGTCAACCCCTTTTCAGCGGGTCTCGGGATACGTCCTCCCACAGGTGACACTGCGTGGTTCCACTGGAACCGCAACATCAATGAGAAGGCTTACATCCCACCAGAAGCACTGTTCGCCGACGTGAAGATTGTGATGGTGCCGAAGACTGGCATCAATAGCCTGCCGTTGCAGGAGCTGTATGGCCCCTTCATTTCGAAGAACTACGACATGGTGCAGAAAACGCCGGAATGGACGATTTACCAGCGACCACAGACCGCGTTGGAAAGCGAGGCGCGATGACCCAGGCAGTGAGGTCGATGCCGGAGCAGGAAGGCGCATCGCCACGGGCGGGCCGCCAAACCGTCTGGTGGACCGCCATCGTCCCATTTGCTCTGGTGCTTTCAGCTCTTCTCGCTCTGCCCAGCCAGACGATCACCTCCAAATACGTCAACGATCTGTTTGTTTTTCTCGATGGTGCGCATCGCATCTGGTCGGGACAAGTTCCGAACGTGGATTTCCATACGTCGCTTGGAGCGCTCACCTTCTATATTCCCGCTGTCGGCTATGGCCTTTCGGGAAGTATGGGCGGTGCGATGCCAGTGGGAATGGCCATAGTCACCCTCCTGTTCGCGGCCGTTGCCGCGGCGATCCTCGGCAGCCGCATGCACAAGGCGCTCGGTTTGCCGTTGGCAGCTTTTCTGCTTTTGCTCGTCGCGGCTCCTGCCAATCCTGGAGAACGGATCGGCGATCTCACATTTGCGATGTTCTACAATCGGCTGGGCTGGTCTTCGCTCGGTCTTCTTTTGGTCATGTACCTGCCCCGCCTAACCAGCGCTGGGAGCAAGGCCGTGGATGCCGCCTGTGCAAGCTTCCTCGTATTGTTCATGCTCTACACGAAGATCACCTATAGCGTTGTAGAGCTCGCATTTCTGGTCTTCCTGGCAACCGACCGACGTCAAATCGGCTGGACGGCGCTGGCGTTCGGGATGATCGCGATAAGCGTCATTGCCATCGAACTTTTCTGGCGCGGCAGCCTCAATTACCTCGCCGATCTGCGCCTTGCGGGCGAGAATAGTGGCGGGCTGCCGGCCCTCGGCGCTCTGGGGTACGTATTCCTGAACAATTTCGCTGACCTCACTGTCTACGCGATTGCCGCCGGCATCTTTCTTGTCCTCGCACCAAGCTACCGCCGTCTTTTTTTTATCGGTTTTTGCGTCTTAACCGGTGTGCTGCTGATTGAACAAAACTTTCAACGCGCGGGCATCCTGACGCTGGGGCCGAGCGCTGCTGTCATCACTCAATCTCTTTTGAATGGCGAGCTTTCCCGACTGCACCGGAAGGCTCGCCTCGTCCTATCGCTTCTGCTGGCATTTCTGCTTGTGCCAGCGGCGATAAGCAATGCCTCGGCTGTCGCCATTCATGCCCGTTACGCCATCGCCGGGCAGGGCGAGCCTATGCCGCTGCCGGAATTCTCGAGAATTCGGCTCGTCGAGACATGGAGTATTGGTCAGTACGACTACTTTGTGCAGTATAATCGCACTCTGGCTGAGGCGTCGGACGTGCTGTCCCAGTTGGGCGCTCGCCAGGCGACTGTCGCCGTATTGGACTTCGTCAACCCCTTCTCGGCCGGCTTGGCGCTTCCGCCGCCTATTGGCGACAGCGTCTGGTATCACTGGGGACGGACGCTCGGTCCCGAATACCATCCACCCGCGGAGGAGATGTTCGCACACGTCGACCTGATCCTCGATCCCAAGTGGCCCATCGAAATCTGGACGGCGAATGGCATGCGCGACATTTTTGCTCACTATATCGCCCGCCATTACGACAAAGTGCGGGAAACAACGAATTGGCGCATCTACCGCAGGAACACTGGACAGCGCATGGCCTTGCCCGCTCAGCAGCGTCAGGCCGCCGGATGACTGGGAGAATCTTATTGCTCTTGCCTGTTCAGGAGCAACGGATATGGCTCGACACTTCTTCAATGCTCATGACGGCATTCTATTCGGATACGGCTGGCCCAGAGCACCCGGCCTCCACAGCGCCCGCAGCGAGGCCGAAAGATGGCGCGCAATCGGCGTCTCTGCGCTCCCATACAAATGACTGGTGAAAGGACACACAGTCCTAGTTCGCCGAAGCGATCCGCGAGTCCCGACAGTTGGGCTTCCGCGGGATCTTGATGCTCTCGGTCTCCGCCGCCTGTTTCGCCGCCTCCGGATACCCGTTGGTCTAGGGTAGATCCTTGCGGCGCGAGCGAATCTCCTTCGTCAGCTCCACACCGTTCATGCCGCCTGGCATCATCTGCATGGTAATGATTCGCCGCCAACGGCTGCCCTATCCATTGCCCTCGCGGCGGCCGCCCGAGTTACGCGCAGCGGAAGCGTTTCATACAGGAGATCAATGGTCTCGACGACGTCTTGATCTCCTGGACGAATGGCCGCAAAACAACCGCGACATCGTCTGCGAGGTGATGTTGGACGCATGCAGGAAGGCAGCAAGCGGCCAACTTCCGGCTCAGGCTGTCGCAGACAATTTTCGCCGGTTCCTAAAGAAGCGCGGCATACTTGCCGACATCAAAGACGCCCCATCGCATCTGCGCCCAGCCCGAGACCGGAGTTTCTCCGGCGTGTAGCTGTTTAGGGCGCAAGCGGACGTTTGGGCTTCCAGCCACCAGCTTTGGTGATTTCTGCCACTGGCGGCTGCTTGCGCGTGTGGTTTAGACAGGTCCGATGAAACAATTCGCTCCGAAGTTTGCGAGCTGCAGAATCAAACAAGAGGAATTTCATGAAGCCGTCGTATCACCCGATACACAAGCTGGCTTCGGCTGCCGTAAATATCGATCAGCGGCGTAACGTCGGTGACATCCTCCTCGACCAGCGATGACGATCCCTGGCGCTCCTCCAGCGGCTCGGTCATCGCCGCGAACAGGGTCAGCTTCCGATCCCGATCCCGGGCTCGATCTTCTCCACAAAACAGCTTCGTCAGCCACGCGACATCGCGCACTGGCTTCACCGTGCTGGACGGATCGCCGGCCGCGTACCGTCGACCTCTTCGAAATCAGGTGCGCTCGGCGGACGCCAAGGCCGCGCCTCTGCAGCTCTTCGACCAGTTGCAGGACCAGCCGGGCCGACACATGGCGATCTTCGCCACCATGGCGAATTCGCCGCCCTGCAGGTGATCGGCACCCTCTGTGTCCATGACGATCCCATCGACCGCTCCCCCGAAGGCATGACACTCACCCGCCACCGCGTGGTCGACGCCGTCGGCTGCGCGACATCAGCAGCCTCCGTCTGCCGTCGCCAGCGTCGCACGGCAAGCACCATGGTGCCGGTTCGGTCCGCCGACCTCATGATGCTCTTGTTCAGTAGTCAGAGCCAAGCCAACCTTGACTGCCAGCGGTCAATCTCGGCCCTCTATTTCCGGCCATCGCGAGGTCTCATAAGTCCAGCAATAGCTACCCTACCCTCTGCTGACGGCCAGCCGAGGGCGCGCGGCGCCCTCGACGTAAGACGAACCCGCCGCCACCGAATTCTCGCCGAAGCGGGAACCCAACGGGCGCTTGTGGGTTCGACTGCCTTCAACGCGCGCATGGAGCCACCTTTGAGCGGAAATCTTCCCGAACTCGCATCATACCTCGTCAACAAGGTGCCGCAGGCAATCTCGGACCATCAGTTCAAGCTGGGAGAACTTACGCTACACACCGGCCGGGAGCACATCATTGAGCTGCTCGGTTTCCTGAGGAACGATGAAAACTGCCGCTTCGTCTGCCTACTCGACATCTGTGGCGTCGACTGGCCGGGCCGGGCCGAGCGTTTCGATGTTGTCTATCATCTGCTATCTCCGACGCAAAACCTGAGGCTTCGGGTTAAGCTCGAGACCGACGAAGAATCAGCGGTGCCATCGGCCTGCGAGCTCTTTCCGTGCGCGGACTGGTATGAGCGCGAGGCTTGGGACATGTACGGGATCCTCTTCACCGGCCATCCGGACCTGCGCCGAATTCTGACGGATTACGGCTTCGAAGGACACCCGCTGCGCAAGGATTTCCCGCTGACCGGGTTCGTCGAAGTTCGTTACGACGACGCTGCGAAACGCGTGATTTATGAGCCGGTGGAACTCAAGCAGGAATATCGGCACTTCGATTTCCTCTCCCCGTGGGAAGGAACCGATTACGTCCTCCCAGGCGACGAGAAATCAGCTGCCGACCCATCCAAGCAGTAAAGGCGGTGATCCAGGGAGAATACCAAGTGGCAGAGCACGATGTACGAAACTTCCACCTCAATTTCGGCCCGCAGCATCCCGCCGCACACGGCGTATTGCGGCTGGTACTGGAACTCAACGGGGAGATCGTGGAGCGCATCGACCCCCATATTGGTCTTCTACATCGCGGCACCGAGAAGCTCATCGAGAAGAAGACATATCTTCAGGCGCTGCCCTATTTTGACAGGCTTGATTATGTCGCGCCGATGAGCCAGGAGCACGCATATTGCTTAGCGATCGAAAAGATGCTCGGCCTTGAGGTGCCTTATCGCGCGCAGCTAATCCGCGTGCTCTACGCCGAGATCAGCCGCATTCTCTCTCATCTGCTGAATGTCACCACTCAAGCGATGGACGTTGGGGCGTTGACGCCGCCCCTTTGGGGTTTCGAAGAGCGTGAGAAGTTGATGGTCTTTTATGAGCGCGCCTCCGGCTCTCGCATGCATGCCGCCTATTTCAGGCCGGGCGGGGTTCATCAGGATCTCCCGCCGAAGTTGGTTGCAGACATTGGCGAATGGTGCCGGAAATTTCCCCAGGTTATTGAAGATATCGGCGGCCTTCTCACCGACAACCGGATCTTCAAGCAGCGCAACGTGGACGTCGGCCTCATTTCACTTGAAGATGCCTGGGCCTGGGGCTTTTCCGGTGTGCTGATCCGGGGTTCGGGGGCTGCGTGGGATCTTCGACGAGCCAATCCATACGAGTGCTATTCCGACCTCGAATTCGATATTCCGATCGGCAAGAACGGAGATTGCTACGACCGTTATCTCATCCGTATGCAGGAAATGCGGGAATCGGTGCGGATCATGAGCCAGTGCGCAGACCTGCTGCTCGGAAGCGCGTCCACCGGCCCCGTGAACTCGAACGACGGCAAGGTCGTGCCTCCTAAGCGCGGCGAGATGAAGCGGTCGATGGAGGCGCTCATCCACCACTTCAAGCTCTACACCGAAGGTTTCCGAGTGCCGAAGGGGGAGGCCTATGCGGCCGTGGAGGCGCCGAAAGGTGAATTCGGCGTCTATCTTGTCGCCGATGGCACGAATGCGCCATATCGCTGCAAGATCAGGGCACCCGGTTTTACCCATCTGCAGGCAATGGATTTCATGTGCCGCGGCCATCAGCTTGCCGACGTCTCCGCCGTTCTCGGCTCCCTCGACATCGTCTTCGGCGAAGTCGATCGCTGATTAACGAGCGGCAACGCTGTCAGCCGCGGCGCGTCTGCGATGTACATCCACGAACCAGGCTACTGAGAAGGCTCGTCGGCAGGCGATTGACCCTTCTTTCAAGCATGCGGTGCGCGCGGCAATCCGAGATTTCCGTGACCTGTTGATGAACACGGCTGCATAAGCGCTCGGTCACATTGAAATGCTCGCGACAGCGGTTGCCATGCGCCCCCGCATACTGTTACCACCTTTTTTCAAGAGAGACTGCGACGGTCTCGCGGTCCGGCCGACGGGTCTCGAGGTTGAAGCCGTCACCGGAGCTTAGGACATGGAGTTTCAGATCATAGATCGATAGTGCCTCGTCCGGGGAAGCTTCAGCGATGTTGGTATGGGTGATGTCTCCAGCGTCGACGAGGTAAACCGCTCCAGTGCCAATGACCTCGAAACGGTGACCGCGCACGACGATCGCGGTGTCCTCATCGATGCCGATACCCAAGACCCGTGGATTCTGCGATACGGCGCCGATCAACCTGCCGATCCTCCCCCTCTCGGCAAAATGCTGGTCGATGATGACGTTCGGGAGCAGACCCAGCCCGGGAGCCATGCTTAGATCACCAATCCGGAACGAGCTAGCATTTGAGCCGCGGACCAGCATTGTATCGCTCATCGCCGAAGCTCCGGCGGACGTGCCGGCGATGACGCCGCCATTTGCAAAGATTTCATGGACGTGCTCGTCGATCGGCGTGTCGCCGATGAGGCTGGTGATGCGGAGCTGATCACCGCCAGAAAAGAAAACGGCGCCGACGTCGCGAAGTCCTGCAAGCTTGTCTTCGCTCGTCGCCTGGTCCCGCTCCTCGATATAGAGCTCGGTCACATGGGGTATGCCCAAATCGCCGAACGACCGCTGGTATTTTTCGAGATATCCTTCCGGCTCGTGCGACGCGACGGTTGCCAACACGAGCTTTCCGTCTCTGACATTCTTTGCAACCTCCTTGAGAATGACGCGCTCGCCGTCATGGTCCTCATGGCCGCCGATGATGATGAGCGTGCCATCTCGACCGTTCGCAGTCTTGGTCTTCTTAAGCATTTTGCTCTTCCGATTTGCTCAAATAAACCTTTGGAGACGGCTCACCGCTGCTCGCATAGGCGACGGCAAAATGCTCGCTGTTGTGAGCCCAGCCGAACTTGCCGTCAGGCGTCACAGCAATTCCACCGGCCTCTCCTCCGATACGCTCGAGATGAGCGAGCGAGGCCTCTACCGCCTCTCGCGGCGAGAGGTCGTGAAGGGCGTACATGACCCGGGCGGCGAGCATCATCCTGGCGATATCCTCACCATCACCCGAAAATACTGCCCCGCCGATATTGTTGTCGCAGTAGAAACCGCAACCTGGCTGAGGGGAATCGCCGACGCGACCGGCCGGAGTTCCCTGCAATCCACCGGTTGACACGGCAGTCGCCAAAAGTGCTTGTTCATCGAGTGCAACGCAGCCAACGGTGTCGTGACGTTTTTCGGCATCCGGTTGCTTGGCTTCATGCATAACGATGAGCGCATCCGGATCGCAGAGCCTGAGGCCGGCTTGCGCGGCGAACGCTCTTGCTCCGTCGCCTGCGATCAGCACGGGCTTATCGAATAACATTGCTTTTGCTGCCGCAACCGGATTGCGAACACCTTTCGCCGCCGCGATCGCGCCAACGTTGAAGCGTTCCCCCTCCATCATCGCCGCGCAACATTCGACTTCGCCATCTTCGTTCTGAACACTGCCGTAACCCGCATTGAAGGTCGGATCGTCTTCAAGAACGCGCACTGCCGCCTCTGCGGCGTCAATGCTCGTGCCGCCATTCCTGAGGATCGCAGCACCCGCCTCCAAAGCCTTTCTGCAGCCGGAACGGTTGGCAGCCATATCCTTCATTGCAATTGTTTTAGCTCCGCCATGGAGAATGATTGACCACATCAGAAAACCCGAATTTCTGATTGGAGTGGAATAGCGCCCTTGTATGGGAGAGGATCGAGTTCGTTGGCCGGCGGGGCAGAGACCCGCTTCCAAACACGGGCGATGTCGTCAGCGGTGACGACTATTAAGTCGTCATTTAGGGCTGAGCCCAGCGCGCGCTCGACCGCCTCGTGTTCGCGGAGCACGACCTCGAGTTTGGAAGCGTCGAAGCCCGCTTTGAGCGCGCCTTGACGAAGAATGGCAACAACCTCGCCAGCCGATCTTCCCCGCAAATCATAGTCCTCCTTCAGAATCAAGCGGTCAAAAACGCTAGCCGCAATCTCGCCCATTTCATAAATATCCTGGTCGCGTCTGTCACCGCCGATGCCGACGACGCCAATGCAGCTGCTGTTCCCGGTCCTAAGCTTTCCGACCAGCCTCCCAAGGGCGCGAAGACCTCCAGGATTATGGGCATAATCCACGATTATACGGACCCCCTCGCGCTCGACCATGTTAAGACGTCCAGCCGACTGCTCGTAGGATGTTCCAAATGAACGCAACGCCTCACGGATGACGGGCAAAGGAACACCGTTGCATACGGCCATCGCTGACGCTGCCAGCGCATTCTCGACATTAAAGGCAGCCATTCCGTTCATGGTGGCGGGGATCTCGTCGACGCGGCAGATCAGCATTTTCTGTGCCTTGTCGTAGAGTATCATGTCGAACAGGCCGGTAGCCAGGTCGCATCCCAGGGCTCGGCCGCCGTGGAAAACGTGGTCCTTCAAAAAGTCCGGCCACTGCTTGGGTGCTTTCGTGGAGAAGTAGCAGATATGGCCACCGGCTTCCTCGCGCATGGCGGCGACCAGTGGGTCATCGGCGTTGAGGATGCTCCAGCCATCTTCATGAACGGCTTCAACCACCACCGACTTTACAGCGGCGAGGTCTTCCACCGAATGGACACCCCGAAGGCCAAGGTGATCAGCCGTCACATTCGTCACGCAGCCTATGTCACAAGCGTTGAATGCCAGTCCCTCACGAAGCAGTCCACCGCGCGCCGTTTCGAGAACAGCGACGTCTATGGTCGGTTCGCCCAGCACAACACGCGCGCTCCTTGGACCGGTGCAGTCGCCCTCCATGATACGCCGGCCGTCGATGTAGACGCCGTTGCTAGACGTCATTCCGACTATCTGGCCATCGGCGGCGAGGATATGAGCCAGCATTCGGGTCGTTGTCGTTTTGCCGTTCGTGCCTGTCACGGCCAGTACCGGCACTCGGCTGGGCGCGCCTGGCGGATAAAGAAGATCCAAAACCGCACCTGCAACGTCACGCCGCTTGCCCTGGGAGGGATAAAGATGCATGCGAAACCCCGGTCCCGCATTGACCTCGATGATGCCCCCGCCCGTCTGAAGAACCGAGCGTCTGATGTCCGGCGCGACGAAGTCTATGCCGGCTATGTCGAGGCCGATAATCTGCGCCGCGCGACAGGCAATCAGTGCATTGTCCGGATGAATGTCTTCGGTGCAGTCGATGGCGGTGCCACCGGTTGACAGGTTCGCAGTTGGCAGGAGCATGACCGGTTTCCCCCTTTCCGGAACGCTAGAGAGAGTGAATCCGGAACGGGCGATGTAGTGGATGAGGCATTCGTCGATCGAGATCCGGGTAAGTGCCGCCTCATGCCCCTCGCCACGGCGAGGATCTTCGTTCTCGCGGTTGATCAACTGCTCGATCGTCACCCTGCCGTTGCCGATGACGTGGGCGGGGACACGCTTTGCAGCGGCGACCAGCCTGCCGCCGATAATAAGGATGCGGTGATCCCCGCCGACAAACTGCTGCTCCACTAGAACCTGGCTGCTATGCGCTCGAGCCTGCTCGAAACCCCACTCCACCTCGCTCTGACTCGAAAGACCGATATTGACACCTCTACCATGGTTGCCGTCCACCGGCTTGATGACGACGGGCAGGCCGAGCGACTGTGCTGCCTCTACCGCTTCTTCCGCGCTACTGACAACAGTCCCCCACGGCGCCGGTAGGCCAGCCTCGATCAGCAGGCGCTTGGTCAGTTCCTTGTCGCTGGCGATTTCCGCTGCAATCTCGGAGGTGAGGGAGCTGCAGCTTGCTCTGATGCGCTTGAGATGTTTGCCGTAGCCCAGCTGGACAAGGCTGCTGTTGTCAAGTCTTCGCCAGGGGATGGAGCGCGCTTCCGCTTCACGAACGATCGATGCAGTCGTGGGGCCGAAGGCAATCTCAGAATGCGCCGCGCGGAGAACGCGCAGAGCTTCAGCCATCGTGAACTGCGCAAGGGGGGACGGCGCTATCATGTCGGCGCCAGCGAGCCCCTGCAAATCGGCGGGCAAGAGAAAATTGACGAGCTCTAGCGCGAAGCGTCCCGCCAACAGGCCGAGATCCTCATTCTCATATTCAAACATGACATTGTAGACGCCGGGCATGTTGGTCACCGAGCGGGTCTTGCCGCGGGCAACATCAGCGCCCGCGATGTTCTGCAGTTCGATAGCAACATGCTCGGCGACATGTCCGAGCCACGTGCCTTCTTCCATGCGCAGAACTAGCCCTCCGGGTTCGCCGTAGCTACAACCATGCTCGCGCAATCCGGGAACATGTTTCAGAAGGGCATCAACGAAGCCAGGCAGAAGATTTGTCGGATACTGTTCCAACTTCCCAAGGTCCAACTGGATGCGGACCATTTTGGTTCGACTGTGAAGGTTCGGGCCACGGTAGACGCCGACCTCTTGCACGCGAAGTTTCTGCGCCGGTTGCAGACCCGGCTCGATTTCCAGATTGTACATTGGGTTCCCTGGGGCTCTTGTACTCTCGCCTATTCCTTCGCCTGCGTCCTTAGACGCGGCTGCCCTCTGAAACCGTGCAGGGGGCAGCTAGTTCCAGTACGATTGCGGACGCTGCAAGTGGGAGGCTAGCTTGAACGTGATGTAAAAAGACTTTTGACTTCAGGCGATTTCGAGGCGGCGGTATCGCTCCCTCGGATATGCCCTCTTGAATAACAGGCAGCTATGTCTGGCCAATCACAGTTGGAACTCGCTAGCTTGCTGCCTTCCTGGAACATCCGGGGGCAGGCCTAGTTTGAAAGCCGATGACTGATGCCCGGACAGCCTTTCAAGATACGCTCGCCCAGCTCACGGCCTTAACCTACCCGTGTGACAGCGGGTTCTCGTTCCGGTTCTCCGTCGAGTATCTGAAAAGAGGTCGGATCTGCTATCAGTTTCGGGGTCGGAGCTGCAGCGGGCTCGCCGATCTCGCCGGTTACCGTATCAACATGATTGGCGGCACGATCAGCGCCTTTCCAGGGAACGCAGTAGTAACGGCTATCGATGCCTTCGAAGACAACGCCCTCATAGCTTTTTATGTGGGAGAAGAGTTCCAGACCGGCGCAATCACAACCGAGCTCTTGACAATAGTTGCGACCATGCCGGAGGTCCTCCTCGTCGAGCTCGAAACCATTCTAGCCGATGACAGGCCCGCACGTGCGTCCTTAACTCGTCTTGCCTTGGTCGGATTCGAGCAGGGCACCGCAGGATCGTCACCACGAGACAAGTCATGTCATTTGTGCGTGGATCATCTCCTTCATCCCTACTGGTGTCATGACAGATACATGTTGCTGTAGCTGCTGCTTTGCGGCCGGTTATAGATCGATGGATGGGTTCCCTCAAATCCCACTCGTCGGCCGGGCAGAAAACCGCAGCTCGCTTGGTGACGCGCCGTGCTCAAATTCGTTTGCAAGAAGCGCCGCGCGAACGTTCCCGTCATCAACACCTCCGACACAAAGGTTGCGCTGATACGCCCATTGACCCGAGCTTTTGCCTTCCCCGCTGCTCAGGATGATGAATCGCTACGACGGCCATTGCGGAAAGCAGCGCTTTGGAGCGCCGCCTGCTGACGGTTAGTTCCTCCAATCTTCAAAGCTGGACAGGGGAGCCGCGGGACACCCTGGAAGTTAGATCGCCTTCAACTCAGGAGAGAAACATGCCCGACGCACGACACGAAACCCTTATCGTCACAGCCTAAAGAACGCACACGCCATGGAAAACCAAGCTCTGTCGATCATGCGTCCTCAGGTCGCTCGCATCGAAAGCTATCCCGAGGTCGCCCGCCGTCTTGAGCAGCACATCAAAGAGACGGAGGGTCAGATTGGACGCATTGACGAGTTGCTAGATCAGTTCGGCGCTGACAGTTCTACGTTGAAGGATTTTGCCCTCTCCTTCTCCGGAAGCATGGCGGCGATGGGGCATACGATAGCAGGTGACGAAATCCTCAAGAACTCGTTCGCCAACTTTGCATTCGAGAATTTTGAAATCGCAGCTTATAAATCGCTCCTCATCCTTGCTGAGCTTGGCGGTCACGGAAATGTAACCTGCGCGCGCCTGGCGAACTTGAAAGAAGAACAGGCAATGGCCCAGTGGCTGGACGAGAACGTGGCTGCTGTCACTACCAGGTTCGCAAGCCTCAAGGAAGATGGGCGGACTGCCAAGGCCTAACTGCAATAGGTGTTTCCGATTAGCACGACCAGCACCGGGTCGCGTTTGCCCACTCGACGGAGGCACTGGAATGAACCTCGTCTCCCTAGGTGATCAAAGACATCGGGTGGATGCCGACAGAACGCGGGATTGACGCGGGCCAGATAAAAAGTTGGCACGAACCAATTTGTACGGACCAACGCGAGCCCGGCGGTGATGTCTGATTTTCCAAGCCATTGCGAGCACAGAGGAGGCACTTGGATGCCGAAAGATTCCGAAGTAGAAATCCGCCGTCGAGCTTATGACGTTTGGATAAGGGAGGGCTCACCCGCTGGATGGGACCGAGAACAATGGGAGCGCGCTTCTGAAGAATTGCGCGCGGTGGCATTCCAACCGCCGGCTTTAGCTGAAATGTCCATGGAAGAGTTAGGCCAGCAGCCCGAGGCGGCGACGAGGCCATGGCGACTGCCCCAGTGCATCTCCTCGCTGTAGTTCGGGAAGCTTGCTGCGGCGCCACCGGTGTCTGTTGTCGCCCAATAATCCCATCGCTTGGCAGCGAGAGGTTTCTCCCCCAACGGCGATTCTTCCGATTGCGCCGGGGTGCTATCCGGTGGGCGAGCGCCTTTAACATCGTATCCTGCGTGAGATCCGTCTGCATCTGTGCAGATCGCTCGAGCTGCTTTACAAACCGGCGCACTGTCGGCATCAACGAACAATTTCCCTTTCCATTTCGGCACCTGCTGAACCCGGTCCACTCATATCCCTCTCCTACTGTGCTGGAACAGGAATGGGCATGGCGTCTGCGCGTTCCGAACGGTTCGAGAACCGCGCGGTAACGTACGGGAATTTTTCCGATGCAGCTTTGATCGTCAGCGAGATTTTGGCTCGAACGACACGCCTGCAGCCTTTAACTGGTGAAATTCGTGGGTGGCATGGAACCGAAACCGCCATGAGTTGTTCGTGTGGCTTCACATCAGAGGAGAGTCTCCATGTTTTATACCGACGGTAAGCTGCAATATCCTGTCCGGGTTGAGAACCCCGATCCCCTGTTCGCGCGCGCCTTGCAGCAGGCGATCGGCGGCGTCGAGGGCGAGATCCGCGTGGCGATGCAATATTTCTTTCAGGCATGCGGCGCTCGCGGGGACCCCAAGTTCCGCGACCTGTTGATGAACACCGCTGCGGAAGAACTCGGACATATCGAAATGCTCGCGACCGCGGTTGCCATGAACCTCGAGGGCGCGCCGCTCAAACTCAAAGAGCAAATTGCCGCCGATCCGATCGGGGGAGCCGTCCTTGGCGGCATCAACCTCAAGAACCTGCTTTCTGCCGGACTTTCGGCGATGCCCGTCGATTCCGACGGCGTGCCATTCGACATGTCGCATATCTATGCAAGCGGAAACATTGCCGCGGATATGACCGCGAACGTAACTGCCGAATCGACCGGGCGGGTGCTAGCTGTCCGCCTGTTCAACATGACGAACGATCCTGGCATGAAGGATATGTTATCCTTTCTGATCGCCCGCGATACCATGCACCAGAACCAGTGGCTAGCCGCTCTCGAGGAATTGGGCGGGACATCGGGTGTATTCCCAATCCCAAACAGCTTTCCGCAAGAGCAGGAAAAGCAGGAATTCAGCTATACCTTCCTCGGCTTTCAAGCCGACGCCAGCGATCCGGTCCCCGGCCGGTGGTCACAGGGTTCCTCTGTTGATGGAAAGGGCGAATTCACCTCCATGCCTATGACGGCAGCGCTTGGACAGAAACCGGTGCTCGGTCCGGCAAAACCGAACAGCGGTGCGCAGACGGAGCAGCTCTGAGGTGACAGACGTCGGCGATATCGCCGGCGTCTTACCCAAACTTACGACTCGCATTCGAGAAGCCCAAACGCCTACTGGTCATTGCTGGGTCCCCGCGATGAAAATAAACCAAATCGGTTTGCCAGCTCCGTAGCTTTGTCCGGTTCCCTGGACACGCTCCACCACGAGCAACCGGGCGCGGCTTGTCCCTGCTGCCGGTCCGGTTAACCGACGGTACGTAACAATCGACTGATGATGCCGAACAGCCTATATTTGGAGAAGTTATGGCTACACCGTTGGGACGAGTTCGTGGCCTTGGGTCAGCCAAAGGGGGGACGAGATCTTATGTTCGAAAGCAGGTATCTGGCATCGCGCTAGGCATTCTGACACGCCCTACCTGGTTGCCCTTGGGATATATTGCTCGGTCGCGACCGTGATGCCGCCGGGAGCTTTTGGGGCGCGCCCTCGCTGGCTTTCGTTATCCTGAGCGCCATTACATGGACATCGGGATGAGGATCATCATTGAGGACTACGTTGGACAGTCCCATGAGAAAGCTGGCCTTGCTGTTTTTGAATGCTGCGTTCAGCTGGTCGGTTGCCTACTGTGTGCGTTTGCAATCCTGATGATGATGTTCGAATCCGCCTTGATGTGGTTGGCAAGCTCAAAGCGGCGCTGGAAGCTTAGCCGAGCGACGCTACGATGAAGATATTGCGCGTCGTCATCGCTGTCCGCCTTGCTTCCCGCGACCACGAGCAGGTTCTGCTCCTGCGTCATCGTCAGTTCGTCCTGGAAGAATCCCGCAGCCATTTCGACGTGGCATTCATCCTCGACCGTCTTGAGGATGTCGTAGGGCGGCCCGTTGTCGAAGGTGTCGATCCCGGCTGTGCTGGTACAATTGGGACCCGCCAAGTCCAGGAGACGCCGGCGGCGGCGAGTCTTGCATTCCTCCCTGCTCAGAATTCTTCCAGATCCTCGACCGCGAACTCGTTGAAAGTCGCCCAGAGCTGGAAAGCGAATGACTTCGAATCTGGAGTAGTTTCGGGTCGGCCTCGGCCGCCGCGGCAAACCGAGAGGTGCGGCAATAGGAACGGTCGTATCTATCGCTCGATCGTGCCGTTACGCCTGATTTTCTTCTGCAGGAGCAAGATGCCATAGAGCAATGCTTCAGCCGTTGGTGGGCAGCCTGGAACGTAGATATCCACGGGAACGACACGGTCGCAGCCACGCACGACGGAATAGGAGTAGTGATAGTATCCGCCGCCATTGGCACAAGAGCCCATCGAGATTACGTATCGCGGCTCGGGCATCTGATCGTAAACCTTGCGAAGCGCTGGTGCCATCTTGTTGCAGAGCGTCCCCGCAACGATCATCAAATCGGACTGCCTGGGGCTGCCGCGCGGAGCAACACCAAACCTCTCGACGTCGTAGCGCGGCATCGACATTTGCATCATCTCGATGGCGCAGCATGCAAGGCCGAACGTCATCCACATCAACGAGCCGGTTCTGGCCCAGGTGATCAACTCATCCGTACTAGTGACGAGAAAGCCTTTGTCGGCCAGTTCGGCATTGATCATGCCCATGGTAGGATCGCCGCCGGTCTGCTCACCAGGATACTGGAAGTTCATTGGGCTGCGTGGGTGATCAGATTGAGACATGAGGATCTCCATGTAGCGTAGAACTCAACAACCGAATGGTGACTGCGTTCCAAAACCCAACCGCACGGTCCAAAACCGTACCGAAACCAGTAATGACCGAGCTCTCCCGGGATCGCTCCAGGTGGAATAGCTGTCGCTAGCAGGGCGAATTCTGTCGGACGTCCATCGTTCCAGTCGCGGAAGTCGAGCTAGGGCGGATTAGCAGCGCAACGGAGATCTCGCAGATGCGATCGGCGGGTAGATTTCGCCGTCGCGATTTCAGCTATTTTGGCTGGCAGCGAGCTTGCATTCCTCGTCTTCGGAGTGGTGGACCGCACGAGAAAGAGCGCGTGAAGCCGAACCCCGCCTTCAACAGTTAAGCAGCGAAACGAGTTGCGCAAGGCAGCCACCCCGGATCATGTCCTATCGGAAAAAGGACCGGCATCTACTTAAAGCTCCCCCATCAGCTTCGATACGTTGTCCCGGCCGAATGGAATGTTGCGCCCGTGGACGCGGATGTGGAGAACGACGCCAAGTGGGGCAGCGTCCAATGCCTTAAGGTAGTCGATTGCATCTTGCATCGTCGGCGTCTTTTCCTCGGTGAAAAAGCCATCCCGGACGAGTGTGATCGTGGTCGCGCACGCGCCATATATGGCCAAGGTCTCTTTCGCGCTGAAGTTATCGCTCCATCTCGCCTGCTCCAGTAGGGGCAAAATCCATTTCCGCCGGCGCCGGGTCAGTGCTGCTGTTGTTGGCCGCTGTCGCAGCGTCGGACTAGACTTTTCCCGGCGTGAAGAAAGCCAAATACGCCACCGCAATAATTACCGCGACGACAAAGATAGTCAGACCGAGTTTGACCATGCCTTTCGTGGCTCTTTGCGCTGTGTTGCTCATGTCCATAAAACATAGACGAAATATGGAAGTTCCGCCGCTTGGCATGCTGACCTCACCGACGAAACAAGGCCGACTAATATTCCGGGCACCAGTAGCAGTTATCCGAACTGGCAGCCACGACATCCTGCCGAACTTTCTCGCGCGCCGCCGTTGGTTTGGATCAAAAGGCAACCGACCTACGCAAGTAAACGTGCTCTAAGAATGCTGATGGCATTGCAGAAGCGCGCGTTCCGCAAACGATCCACAGTTTGCTAGCTTGCGATGCATTGATTTGCGTCGGGTATCGCCAAGGGCAACGGCGGCTTATTCCGGCATTCTTCGTTCCGCGGGACGCTACAGAAAACCGATGTCAGAGCTGGAGCCTTAGTTTACACCGACAAACTGGCGGTCGAAACGAAAGCTGGAGCACGCGAGCTGCGGCCACTCTTGCTTCCTCCATTCGGCCAAATTTGGCCAGCGCGGCGGCCAAAGCGCATGAGTGGCGTTGGCCAGTTTTCATCCCGAAGTCAGATCAATGGCTGCCTATCACCACCCGCCGATAAAAGCCTGATCGAGCCTTCCTCTGTACGTTGACGGACATATCCGAAACGCGGGCTCTCTCGCAGGAACCCGGTCGTGTTTTTGAGGTTGGACCATAGTAACGATGTCCTAACCCAAAGGTGATACTCATGATCATAAAGATCCTCGCAACGTCGGCGCTCGCACTCACACTCGCGACATCCGCCATCGCCCAGTCGTCGGGAAGCTCGGGAAACTCGGGAAACTCGGGGGCTGCTAACGGCGGGACCTCGGGCAATAGCTCGTCGTCTGGCGGCGCCGCATCCGGGAGCGGCAACAGCGGCGGCAATTCTACTGGCACTGGAGCCGACGCTGGCAATCCCACGGACAGCACCAGCAATTCAGGTGCCTCCGGCGGCGATCCGAATGATTGCCAGCGCGCAGCGGGAACTGGCACCGGTAATCCTGCTCCCACCAGCTCGGCGCAATCCGGTGCGGCCAACGCTTGCTGAGGTCTCTCGCGACAGGAAATGCCGCTGCTCTCTCGCCAGGATCACCATAAATGCTCCTTGAAAGCGGCATTTCCACCACTCTACATCCTCGGAGGGATCATGCGCAGCCGTCCAGTTGCAAAAATTTGCATAATGCTGCTTGATCCCCTTCCGGATCAGCGTTGCCCGAACGAGTGCTTCAACGCATGTCTTAGCGGTTTGCATCGGGCAACGCGTCATTAAATCGCCCTACGTCCGGCAAGCGATTTCGCTAAATGAGCAGTAGGGCTCTATCATGATATCGGCTCTGGCTGGCGTGGCCCCCAGAAGTTCTTCGGCGATGCAGCCGGCGAGCGACCTGGTTATGAAATGCGTGGATTTCAAGCGGAACCGACAGCAGTTTAGCTACCATTGAACTTAGCGCAGGAACTTGAGGTGCGTTGCTGGAGTCTCCCGCTCAAAAGGAGCCCGTCATGGCAAAACTGAAGATTCCGAAAAAGGTCGGCGCATCACGCCGCGGAACCTCGGCTTTCGAATTGCTCGGTCGATGTCGCGCTGCGCCGGTCGGGGCGGCAAGTCGTCGACGTCATTGATCGCCGGGGGGATATCAAAGTGGCCTCGACCTCATAAAGCGCTGCGATGATGGGAATAGCCTCGCCAGCGAGCTCCGCTCGCTTTGCATCAGCACACCCCGCGGCCATCGCCCGGTATGCGCCCTCAACATCGCGGATCGCGAACTTAGACTCGGCGAATATTAAGATTATGGTCGTACGCGATCAACTGGCCTGTTGCTAGCGCCATCAGCCGCTGCGAGATGATGGCCGGCGCCGGTCTCCCCTGCCGTTTCGTCAAACGTGGTCCGGCCCCAACCAGGATCACTCGCATATCGTCGGGCTGCAAGTTTTGGAAGTCGCGGCTGATCATGAAGTGAGCGAGCTCAAAAATCGCGACCGCCATTTGGACGCCTGTGGGTCCCCCGCCAATAACTGGCCTGCTTCTCAGCCTCGCTCTTCGCCCGCTCCGCTCGCTCGAAAGCCAGAAGCAGCCGATGGCGGATCTGGCGCGCCTCATGGATGCTCTTGAGGCTGGGCGCGAACGTCCGCCAAACATCGTGTCCAAAATAGTTCTAGTCAGAACCTGTCGCAAGGACGAGCTTATTATAGGAGAGCGAGTCGCCATCGGACAGTGATACGCTACGCGAGGATGGAGCCGACACCTCAGCCATGATCTTGTTGAAGTTTTTGAGACGCGCGAGCGTCTTAGGAATGGGCTCGGCGATGTCGGCCGGCGACAAGGCTGCAGTGGCGATCTGATAAAGGAGCGGCTGAAAGAGATTATGGTTGCGTCGGTCAACGAGCGTGACCTTGATATCCCCAGCGGCACCGAGTTCGGTTGCGCACGCGAGACCGCCGAAACCGCCGCCGATGATGACGACACGGCGGGAGGAGCGGCATTCTGCACCGATGGTAGCTCGATCTTCATTTACGTTCATCGAAAAAATTTTCGACTGCTTCGCCGATATCGCTTATTCAACCGACTCTTTATGTCGGGAGCCCGAGGCAGCGCAATGAAAGCAGGTCTTCCAGGGTAATCAGGGGGCCGAACAGGAGAAACGACCACACCGGTCGCGTCGCGAAGAGGAGGCCAAGACCGAAGGCCGCCCAGATCGCCGCTGTGCGGAGTTCGCGCAGCATCTCAGTCATGGAGCCGCCTCATGATCAACAACCCAACGCCTATCATCGCCCCACCCCAGGCAAGGAAACCGAGGTCCCAGAATAGCCACTGCCCGCGGGGAGCCATCTCATTGACGTGATGCAGGCCGAGGACATGGTGGTCGATGACGCCTTCGATGAGGTTGAACGCTCCGAAGCCGATGAGCATGGTGGCGACAAGATCGCCCGTCGACCAGCGGAAATGGCTGAGGCGGCCGCACCGCCACAAAATAAAAAGCCCGGCGAGCACGAAGACGTATGTACCGGAATGGAAGACGCCGTCCCAGAAGGTGTTCAGTTCGAGGTTCTCGATCGTGGTGATTGGATACCATGAGCTGAGCATATGATGCCATTGCAGAAGCTGGTGGAGGACAATTCCATCAAAGAAACCTCCGAGTCCCAAGCCCAGAAGCAGGCCAGCGGACAGAGGGAAGCTTCGCGTGGGTCGCCTCTCCAAGCCCGTCATGCGAGCAACTTGGCAGCGACCGCCGCTTCTACGAACGCTCTGCGGGCAAGCTCCGGGCTGCCGTGACTTGCAATCGCATCGACACATCGGCGCTTAGCAACTTCGTATTCGGAACCATAGCTTGATGGCCAGCGATGGAGAAGCGCCGCCAATGCCGCATCGGGGCTGTCGAGACGTTCCCGCATGCCGTTACCGATCCGGACGAAGACAGGCGATTGCCAGGTGACGCAGAAATCGGCGTCGATAATCTCATTCATGGGAGACCTCATGTATATTTTCCCCACGAACCTCTGTCGGGCTTGCGAGTTCCCGCGCTTGACGCTTAGTGCCCACCAAACGAGCGCGGACGTGCCGCGTTGCTCATCGCTCTCCAATGGCGGACGCCGGCAATCCGCCGGCGTCTGCCACAGGATATTGCAGCTTACCGTCAGTGTCGAACATGGAGCTCTCCTTCGTTGTGAAGCCCGCAAACAAGCGACAGCCGATCAGGTTCCCTCCTGTCTGCGCCTTCCGAAGAATGAGCAGAGGGAACTTCTCCCTCGGAGCGGAGTTCGTTGCGCTCACGAAGGAGATTTTGATGGTTGTTCAGCTTTCACTTGAGACCGACGATATTGCGCCGACTGCGGAAAGCGCGTCTGGAGCACGGGTCTTTGCACCTGATCTGGCATACCGCCTGATGTCGATCGTCAATGTGATTTTCCACGGCGACCCTGCAAAGGGTAATGACTGGGTGTTGATCGACACCGGTCTGCCGACGTCGAAGAATACAATCGTCGAGACGGCGGAAGCCCGGTTCGGACGAAATACACGCCCGTCTGCGATCGTCATGACGCATGCCCATTTCGACCACGCCGGCTCCCTGGAGGGGCTCGCGGAGCATTGGGACGTTCCAGTCTACGCGCATCCTCTCGAGTTTCCATATTTAAACGGACAAGCTTCTTATCCGCCGGCCGATGCCTTTGTCGGCGGTGGCGCCATGGCGCTGTTGTCGCCTCTCTTTCCACGCTCCCCCGTCGATGTGGGTCGGTGGCTGAAGATGCTGCCGCCGGATCGGAGTGTACCAGCCATGCCGGGATGGAAGTGGCTGCATACGCCAGGGCACACGCCGGGTCACATCTCGTTGTGGCGTGAAAGTGACCGCACCTTGATAGCCGGCGACGCGATCGTCACGACAGGCCAGGAATCCGTCTACGAGGTCCTGACGCAAAAACCGGAGATGCACGGGCCACCGCGCTACCTGACACCCGATTGGGACGAGGCCGAACGCTCGGTCGTCATGCTGGCTAGTCTGGAACCGGAACTGGTCATCACGGGGCACGGCCAGCCGGTTCGGGGCGAACACATGCGTGCGCGTCTCCACGAGCTTGCCGCGAATTTTTCAGCAATTGCCGTGCCTGAGGGACGACCGTATGCGCTCGACCCGGCAAAGCCTGGCAAGAGCGGAAACGACGCCTACCGGTAGACCGATAGTCTCACGTTGATGATCGACCAGGGGAGAAAGAAGGAATGGCAAGTCAAGATGATGTCATCGGCCGACGCGCTAATCGGATCCGGGGAGCAGCGGGCCGACCGGCCGGAAAGCAGTCTGAGCACTGTCGGGCGGCGGAGGAACGGCCCAGCGCGGGACCCTCTGAAACCTTAGCTGCACCCCCAGTCATTTCTGACCATGGTGATAGCCAGCGCGAGCTAGAGTTTGATGAGCATGCCATTGCTCATCCTGAAGACCGGCCCGACCTTCAGGTCGTTAAAACAGGGGCCGCGACCTTCGTGAGCAAGGCAGGTGAGCGAATACGGCGAAGACCTTCGGTCAAGTAAGTTCGCTTTGCTTGAAAGGTGAATTGGTTCAACAGCGAGCCGACGCAAGAGGACGCTTGCGAATTGGGAGGACCACGATGACGACACCGCTCGGACGCGTTCGGGGTTTGGGATCCGCGAAGGGAGGCACCCGGCCTTACGTTCTCAAACAAGCATCGGGTTTGGCATTGGGCATCTTGACCCCTTATTTGATCGGGATCGGGATCTATCTGCTTGGAAGAGATCGCGACTTTGTCGTTGCTTCGATCGGCAGCTTCTGGATTGGCCCCGCCCTCCTCGCCTTCATTCTTCTCAGCGCCGTCCACATGGATATCGGCATGCGGACGATCATCGAAGACTACGTCCATGGACACATGAGAAAGCTCGTCATTCTGTTTCTGAACTCGGCCTTCACCTGGCTGGTCTGTCTACTCTGTGTCTTCGCCATCCTCAGGATGATGTTCGACGCGGCCCAGCAATAGTCTAGGTCGTGGTGAAACGTTACGCCTTCCCGCCGCTGGAATCGCCCGTACGGTTCCGCACTGTTCCCGAACGAGCGGGAACGCGTAGCTTCCATCCTCATTCTTCTTCGACCACGAGGAGAGAAAACATGAGCGGACTGGGTGGAACGGGTGCGGAGATCAAAAAGGAAATCGTTGCGTTAATGCCGGCGGTGCACCGGTTCGCGATGCGGTTCGAACGATCTGTGACAGATGCGGACGATCTCACGCAGGATACCATGCTCAAGGCGCTCGCTCACATTGATCAATTTCGGCCCGGGACCAACGTAAAATCCTGGTTGTTCACGATTGCCCGCAACACCTATTGCACGAAATACAAGATCCGCCAGAGATTTACCCTCTGTGCGGACATGGAAGTCGCTACATCCGGGCAGGCGGTACAATCGACCCAGGAATGGTCTTTGCGCACGGGGGAAGTCGATAAAGCCATTTCAGCTCTCGACGCCGACAAGCGCCAGGTGTTGCTGATGGCGGCAAATGGCGACAGCTACGAGGATATCGCCGGGGTGTGCGGGTGCGAACTCGGCACGATCAAAAGCCGTATCTCGCGTGCAAGGGCCGCCGTAATTTCGGCGCTCGGTGAAACCACCGCGTCAGGAGCCGTCGCTGCAAGGTGATATACGATCATGGTGGACAGCAGATTACAATCCTACAAAAACTACCCAAGCCACTTCCCGCCATCGGGGGACCACGCGTAGCTGAGTTTTTGCGGATCCGTAACCTCCCTGAAAAACGGGAACCAGCGCCTCATTTGGAAGTTTGAAGGCCAGAAAGGATAGGGGGAACAATGCGCTTCGTGCCGACCATGCTTCATGGAATTGCTGACTATGTCGTCGGGTCCTTTGTGATCGGCCTGCCGTTTTTTCTCGAACTCAATGGCACTCCTCGAATGGTGCTTATCGCGCTCGGCATCATTATGGTGCTCTACAGGCTCCTGACCGACCATGAAATTGACGCTGTGCGGTTCCTACGGATCCGTTCGTTGCTTGATGCCATCTTTGGCGTAGCAATGCTGCTCTCACCCTGGCTTTTTCCCTTTCCCATGGATACGCGCTGGCCGGTCTACGCAATCGGGGTTGTTGCGCTCATTCTTGCTATCACCACGCAAATCCGTGCTGAAGGAACGGCCGCGATCAATTGAACTTACAAGGTGCTTATCGATGAAGGCACTGTGCTGGCATGGCAAGGGCGACATCCGCTGCGACAGCGTTCCGGATCCCAAGATCGAAGATGGGCGCGACGCCATCATCAAGATGACCGCCTGCGCCATCTGCGGCTCAGATCTGCACCTGATGGATGGCTACATTCCCTTTATGGAAAAGGGCGACGTGCTCGGCCACGAATTCATGGGCGAGGTCGTTGAGGTCGGACGTGACAACAAGAAGCTGAAGGTTGGTGACAGGGTGGTGGTGCCGTTCACCATCTGCTGTGGGGAATGTCAGCAATGCCTCAGAGGCAACTGGTCGGTTTGTGAACGCACCAACCGCAATGCCGATAACGCCACCAAGGCGTTTGGCTATCAAACCGCCGGCTTGTTCGGATACTCGCATCTGACGGGCGCCTACGCCGGCGGTCAGGCGGAGTATGTGCGTGTTCCCTATGCAGACGTTTCTCCAATCGTCATTCCCGATGGAATGACCGATGAGCAGGCGCTGTTTTTAGGCGATATTTTTCCGACGGGGTGGATGGCCGCAGCCAACTGCGAGATCGAACCCACCGATATCGTCGCCGTCTGGGGCTGCGGTCCGGTCGGTCAGTTTTGCATCAAAAGCGCGCTGATGCAGGGTGCCGCGCGGATCATTGCCATCGACAATGTTCCGGAGCGTCTGGCGCTGGCGCAGTCGGCTGGAGCCGAGATCATCAATTTCGACGAAGTGGACGGCACAATCCCGGACCGCATCAAGGAGATGACCGGGGGTCATGGCGCCGACAAGTGCATCGACGCTGTTGGTGCGGAATCCCATGCTACAGCATCATTTGATGCCGTCGTCGACAAGGTCAAGGCCGCCACCCTGCTTGGAACTGACCGCCCGCATGCGCTACGAACCGCGATCATGGCTTGCCGACCCGCCGGGATCGTCTCGGTTCCTGGGGTCTATGGCGGTTTCCTCGACAAGATTCCTTTTGGCGCCGCAATGAACAAGGGACTGACGATCCGCACCGGTCAGACCCATGTCAACCGCTATTCACTCGATTTGCTTCGCCGCATCGAGGAAGGCGAGATCGATCCGAGCTTTATCATCACGCATCGGGCGAAGCTCGAAGACGGCCCGGCTCTCTACGAGACTTTCAGGGACAAGAAGGACAACTGCATCAAGGTCGTCCTGACGGCATGAGATTATGAACGCTGATGCCAGAGCACTCAAGGAAGCGTGTCGCAGTTTCGAGGCCAGGCATGGCGTCGAGGCTTCTCTCAACGTGATGGCCGGCATGATGCAGAACCGCCTTGGCGACCATAGCCTCGCTGTACAATTCCAAGGCTGTGATGCAGGCGCGCCACCTCCCCAACCGGTAGACGTCGACGAAGTCGGACCGCGGATGCATGAAGAAGGCGCAGCCGGATGAGCTCACGCGCCTGCGACTTGATCGGCCGCCTTGAAGAAAAACATGTCACCCGCGCTCAGCGGCTGAACGCGCTTCTGCATTTACTTCCACGATACTACACCGATCGCAGGTGGAATGCGAAAGTCGCCAACGCCATAGTCTTGGGGCTGCAATCCGTCTTTCCATCGCGCCTGTTTCACGACTGCCGCGTTTTCAGCAGAAGCATCGCGGCCGGCGAACGTAGCGTCGGCTTGCGGTTTCTCCTGCCCGATGGAGCGCCAAGAGGTGTTTATGTGCACTTTCACGGTGGCGCGTGGGTGCTCGGCAATGCCCGCCTCGATGATGGCATCACGTCACGTGTCGCTAAAGAGTGCCAACTCATCGCCGTCGCTGTCGATTTTCGTAACGCCCTCGATGATCGCGTCGACCTTGCCATAGACGACTGTGAAATCGCTCTGAACTGGGTGGTCCGGAACCTGTCAGATCTCGGCGTCGGACGGATTGTTCTGAGCGGTGAGTCATCTGGGGCTCACCTTGCCGCCCAGGCCTTGCTGCGTCTGCGGGACCGGGGAATGGTCGAAGCATTCCGGGGATTTATCTCGACATGCGGCGCGTTTGATTTCAAGGGATCGCGCAGCCTCAGGAGCGCCAATAGCGCCTCCCTCATCGTGGACGCTCCCGCTGCTCTTCGAAATCTTCAAAGATTACGTTCCAGTTTGCCCTGGAATGAACGGGATGGGCCGTTACATGCGCAGCTCGAAGGCCTCCCGCCGGCTCTGTTCATCGCGGGCGAGCTCGATCCCATCGTCGATGACAGCATTCAGATGTTCCGCACTTGGCAAGACGCAAACGGAAACGCATCGTTAAGCATCGTTCCGGCCGGGCCGCATGGTTTCAACCGGCTTCCGACGGCTATCGCTAAAATCACCAACGCCTACGCGCGAGAATGGCTGATCGATAGATGTTCGGGCTTACATTGACGCCCTTTCCGGGCGCGGACACCGAGCGCTGGATCAAGCGAAATAGCCGGCCGGAAGCGAAAAAAGCACACACTAAGGAACTTGTCGTTTTCAGAGAGCTTTAGATAGTTTGGGAGCGATCATGACAGCACATCCGAAAGACAAACCCTCGATCAAGCCATACACTGGCCCGGCCGGTGGATGGGGGTCCGCAAAATCAGTTGCCGGGATCCTGCTCCGCGAGCATATCCCGGCGACCGGCGCCGCCTTGCTGGACAAGCAAAACAAGCCCGAAGGCTATATGTGCGTCAGCTGCGCGTGGGCGAAGCCCGCCAAGACGCATCCGCTGGAATTTTGCGAGAACGGCGCCAAGGCTACCGCCTGGGAGGTAACAAACCGCAGGGCGGATGCCGGCTTCTTTGCCGCGCATACGCTGAGGGAGCTAGAAGCCTGGCGCGACCATGATCTCGAGGAACAGGGTCGGTTGACGCAGCCGATGCGGTGGAACGCAGAAACTGATAAGTATGAGCCGGTCGAGTGGGACGTGGCATTCGCCGAAATCGGCAAAGAACTTCGAGCCCTCACGCCCCAACAAGTCGACTTTTATACGTCCGGTCGCGCCTCTCTGGAGGCGGCTTATATGTATCAACTTTTCGCACGACTGTTCGGCAGCAACAATCTCCCCGACTGTTCCAACATGTGTCACGAGAGCACCTCGGTGGCTTTGCCCGAAAGTATCGGAGCATCGGTCGGAACGGCGGTCCTCTCGGACTTTGAGAACACCGACTGCATATTTTATATCGCCCAGAATGTCGGGACGTCCTCGCCCCGGCTGTTGCATGACCTGCAGGATGCCGTACACCGCGGCGTTCCGATCGTTACATTCAATTTGCTGCGGGAACGGGGCCTTGAACGTTTCAAGAACCCGCAGGCGCCAACCGAGATGTTGTCCTCGAAGGAAACACTGATCTCGTCGGAATACTATCAGGTGAAGAATGGTGGCGATATCGCGGCGCTCTTTGGCGTGTGCAAGGCGTTGATCGAGGCCGACGATGCGCTCAAAGCGTCAGGAACAAGTAAAATCTCTGGGAACGACGACATCCCAGATGACCCATCTGAGGCCGGAACGATCGCATTTGCCGCGTCGATTGCAGCTGCCGACAAGAAGCATGTCCTCGACCACGACTTCATCCAGGAGCACACAACCGGTTTCGAACAGTTTGCCGATGCGGCCCGGTCCTATAGCTGGGCGGAGCTTGAGCGAGTTTCCGGTCTCACACGGGAGCAGATGACGCATGCGGCACAGACTTATGCAAAAGCCAAGGCAGTCTTGATAGCCTATGGGATGGGTGTCACGCAGCACGTGATGGGCGTCGACAACATCCATATGATCGCCAACCTCGCGCTCCTGCGTGGCAACATCGGTAAACCAGGCGCTAATATCTGCTCCATTCGGGGCCACTCCAACGTCCAGGGACAACGAACGGTCGGTATTACCGAAAAGCCGGGGCTCGTGCCCCTGGACAAACTGTCCGAGCTGTACAAATTCGAACCGCCGCGTTGGACGGGCCGATCGACGGTGGACACCTGCAAAGCAATTCTCGATGGCCAAGCGCGTGCCTTCATTGGCCTCGGCGGTAACTTTCTGCGTGCCGTGCCGGAGACAGAGGCGATGGAGGCGGCCTGGAGGAAATTGCGCCTGACGGTGCAGATCGCGACCAAACCAAACCGCAGCCATGTGCTCCACGGCGAGATCGCGTATCTGCTGCCTTGTCTGGGGCGGTTGGAGATCGACAACCAGGCCACCGGTCCACAGGCTGTATCGATCGAGAGCTCAGTCGCACACTTCCATGGGTCGCGCGGCAAAGCGACACCGGCGAGTAGCCATCTAAGATCTGAGCCAGCGATCATTGCCGGATTGGCGAAAGCCACCTTGGACCGTGGTGACGTCCCCTGGGATGCATGGATCGACGACTATAGCCGGATCAGAGACGCGATCGAGCGCACCTATCCCGAAACGTTCAGCGACTTCAACAAGCGGCTGTTCCAGCCGGGTGGGTTCGCTCGGCCCCTGCCAGCGCGCGAACGGAAATGGGTTACCAAGACGGGCAAGGCGAACTTCCTGACGCCGGACCGGCTGTTTCCTGAATTTGCAATCGATGGCGCGCAAGAAGACGTCCTGCATCTGTCGACACTGCGATCGAACGACCAGTTCAACACGACCATTTACGGCTACAGCGATCGGTTTCGCGGCGTCAACGGAACACGCAAAGTCGTTTTCATGAATCGCGATGACGTCGCTCGCCTCGGCTTCGCCAACGGCGACAGCGTCGATTTGCGCACGGCCATCGATCACTCGACCGCGCGCCAGGTAGGCGCGCTTAGGGTCGTCGAGTACGATATTCCGCAAGGCTGCTGCGCGGCATACTATCCGGAATGCAACCCGCTTTTTCCGTTGGGACACCACGATGCCCAGTCGAAGACGCCGTCCTACAAGCTGCTCCCGGTATTCATCACCAGGTCACAGCAGCAGCCGAAGGACTGATCCGGCACGGGAAGCTTTCCATGGGCAGTGTTCGAGGTAATCGTCGGTCAGCTATAGCCATCGCACTTGGTGGCGCCGTTGTCGTCGGCGCGGGCGCTCTCGTGGGCTGGGCACGAGAAGGCCGCACCTTGCGCCTGGATCCGCCGCTTTCGGCCGAGTTCGAGAAGATCCGCTTGATGCCGAATGACATCAGCGGAGCGCCGCCAGAAATCTATTTCAAGCTGGGAAAGCCATACGAAAGTACCGCTTACGATTTGAGCCAGGGAAAGCGGCTTTATTCCTGGTTTGGCTGTCCGGCATGCCACGGCGACGGCCGGGGTGCGGCCGGCCCATCTTTTCTGGACGGATGGTGGCTTTACGGTCCTGAGATGATCTCGGTCGTAGCATCCATCCGCGATGGCAGGCCCCACGGAATGCCTGCCTTTCGTGACAAGATGACGATCGATGAAATCTGGCAGCTCGCCGGCTATGTGAGAACGATCGGCGCCTATTCGGCAAAAACGACCGCGCCCAGTCGCAATGACGACAAGAACACCCGGCCGTCCGAGAACCGCGCACCGGCCGCGGCTCTCTTCGACGAGGGGCCCGCCGGCGCGCACCCTGATCAGGGGCCATCGCCTTGACGCGCTCTTCGATCATCGGCCCGTCCCTTGCGTCTCTCTGTCTCTCAGGCTGTACGGGGTCGCAGTCTGCGCTTGACGCAGCCGGCGCATCGGCTTCCGCCCTGAAACAGCTCATCGTTGTCATTGTCGTGGTCTGCGCTGTTGTCTGGCTTTTGGTGATGCTGGTGCTGGCATGGTCCCTGCTACGACCGCGTGACGGACGCGGGGTTGCTGGCAACGACCAGAAAGCGCGTAAGGTTGTCGCCGGAGCGGTGGCGGCCACCGCTTTCATCATCGCCGGTCTGACGATCATAAGTTTTTATACCACGCGCAAGATTGGCGAAGCCTCCGAAACAGCGTTGACCGTCACCGTGCGAGGTCAGCAGTGGTGGTGGCAGTTCATCTATCCCGATGATGGATCGGGGCGAGAGTTCAAGACGGCCAACGAGCTGCACATCCCTGTCGGACAAGCTGTGAAACTACGGTTGGAGAGCGCCGACGTCATTCATTCTTTCTGGGTTCCGAGCCTGGCGGGAAAGCTGGATCTAATACCGGGCCGGATCAACGAACTGACGTTGCATGCTGATCGACCGGGAATCTATCGCGGCCAGTGTGCGGAATATTGCGGGCTGCAGCATAGCCACATGGCGGTGCTTGTCATTGCTGAAGACGAGGTGAGTTATCGGCAATGGGTGCAGGGGCAGCAGCGTGAACGGCTCCCGCCGGCAGATCCACAGGTCACAGCCGGCGAAACGGTGTTCATGAGCAAGCCTTGTGCCGCCTGTCATACCATTCGCGGCACATCGGCGGCCGGGGTAACCGGGCCTGACTTGACGCACGTTGGAAGCCGGCAGACGATCGCGGCAGGGCTTTTGCCGAATACTCGCGGGTCCCTCGCTGCTTGGATCGCCGACCCGCAGACGCTCAAGCCCGGCAACAACATGCCGCTCGTGCCGCTCTCCGGGGAAGAGTTGAAACAGGTCTCCGCCTACCTAGAAAGTCTCAAATGAGCGCTGATCCTCCCCCGCTGACCGATGTGGATCTTGGCGACGAGGTGATCGACCTCAGGCTTCATCAGATTTGGAAAACGCCAACAGGCTTGTGGGGCGCGCTTTCGACCGTCGATCACAAAATCATCGGCCGGCGCTACATCGTCACGGCTTTTGTGTTTCTTCTACTTGGCGGCATCCTGGCGATGGCGATGCGCCTCCAGCTGGCCACGCCCGAGGCGCGCTATATCAGTCCCGATCGCTACAATCAGATTTTCACGATGCACGGCACCAACATGATGTTCCTGTTTGCCGTACCGGTGATGGAGGCCATGGGCGTGTATCTCGTGCCGCTGATGCTCGGCACCCGCAACATCGCCTTTCCGCGCCTCAACGCTTTTTCCTACTGGATATTTTTAGCCGGCGGCCTGCTGTTATGGATCGCATTCGCGCTGGACGTCGGTCCCGATGTGGGCTGGTTTGCCTATGTCCCCCTCTCCGGCCCCCAATATGGTGCCGGAAAGCGAGCTGACATTTGGGCGCAGATGATCACGTTCACGGAGGTTTCGGCGCTTGCTGTCTCTGTCGAGATCGTCGTTACCGTATTCAAGCAGCGCGCACCGGGAATGTCCCTGGATCGAATTCCGCTCTTCGTCTGGTCGATGCTGGTCACCTCATTCCTTGTGATCCTGGCGATGCCGGCGATCATGTTTGCAAGCAGCACCTTGATTCTCGACCGTCTAGTTGGTACCCATTTTTACAATCCCGCCGAGGGCGGCGACGTCCTGTTGTGGCAGCATCTTTTCTGGTTCTTTGGCCATCCGGAAGTCTACATTATCTTCCTGCCGGCGGTGGGAATGGTGTCGACGATGATTTCGACGTTCGCCCGCAGGCCGGTGTTTGGGTACCTGGCCCTGGTGATGGCGTTGATTTCGACGGGCGTCCTCGCCTTCGGCCTCTGGGTGCATCACATGTTCGTCGTCGGCCTACCGCGACTTGGCGAGAGCTTTTTCACGGCCTCCAGCATGGCTATTGCCGTGCCCGCCGGCATTCAGATCTTCTGCTGGCTCGCAACACTGTGGGATGGAAGACCGGTGTTCAAGTCACCAATGCTGTTCATTATCGGCTTCATCATCACCTTCGTGCTTGGCGGACTGACTGGCGTCATGGTGGCGTCGGTGCCATTCGACACGCAGGTGCACGACACCTACTTCGTCGTCGCGCATTTCCATTACGTCCTCGTTGGCGGCTCTGTTTTCCCGCTGCTTGGAGCGATCTATTACTGGTTCCCAAAATTCACCGGAAGGATGATGAGCGAACGGATCGGCCGCTGGGTATTCGGGTTGATATTCACCGGTTTCCACCTGACGTTCTTCCCGATGCATCTTCTCGGTCTCTTCGGTATGCCGCGTCGTATCTATACCTATCAGCCCGAGATGCCTTGGGCCGGTCTGAACCTGTTCGTCAGCCTCAGCTCTTTTATTCTCGCCGTAGGATTTCTCCTGTTTTTCATGGACGTTGTCCGCAGTGCGCGCTCCGGCGCTGTTGCCGAAGAGAACCCATGGAACGCATCCACGCTGGAATGGGCAACGACCTCACCTCCCAGCCCCTATAATTTCCGGCGCATCCCGGTTGTCAGCCAGCGTGAACCGTTATGGTCAGGCTCGTCGGATCTGCCGGTGGTCAGCGGAATGCGGCTGGACCGACGGGAACTGATCGTCAGTGGCGTCGTCGAGGCCGAGCCTGAAGCACGGGAGTCCTCGCCCACCAATTCGATCTGGCCACTCATTGCAGCCATCGCGACGTCGATCATGCTGATATGGTCGATGTTCTCGCCATGGGCGGTCGTTTGGGGTTCAATCCCGATCGCAATCGCCCTGACCGGCTGGTTTTGGCCAAAGGGCGACCCGGAGGATGAGTCATGAAAGAGCGCCTGGTTCTCGATGTCTCGCACCTGCCATTGCACGGCTCCGGCACCGCCAGCCCGACCTGGTGGGGAACACTGGCGTTCATGTTGATCGAAGGGACCGGCTTTGCTCTCGGAATAGTCGTCTACCTTTACCTGATGAGCATCGCCAGCGTCTGGCCGATCAACGCGCCGGCGCCTGATCTGCTGCCTGGCACTCTTTTGACCGCTGTGCTCGCTGTCAGCGTAATACCGAACGTGCTGGTGGCGCGCTGGGCTGAACGCAGAGAGCTAAAAAAGGTCCGGATCGGCCTGATCGTCATGGCTTTGCTCGGCGTCGCCCCGCTCTTCCTGCGGGTATTTGAGTTCCCGGCCCTCCACGTGATGTGGGACAGCAACGCCTATGGTTCGATCACCTGGGTGCTGCTCGGACTGCACACCACCCACATCCTGACCGATCTGATCGACACGCTGGTTCTGATGTGCCTGATGTTCACGCGGCACGGCGACAATCCGAGGCGCTATGGCGATGTGGAGGACAACGTCATGTACTGGAACTTTGTTGTCGCAACGTGGGTTCCGCTCTATCTCTGTCTTTATTGGGTGCCGCGTCTATGAGATATTCCATCGCAGTCGCTGGAGGATTGGTTTTCGCCCCACTAGCTTGGGCCGTCAGCACACAGATTGGCCAAGTCATGCCCTATGTGGACTGCCGGATGGGCAGGCCATGGTCCGTGATGGCCACGGTGCTTCTAGCACTGTTGGCGGTTGTCGGTGTTCTGGCGCCTTTGGCGGCACCTAGAAGCCTGAAATCGAGGTCAGATACGTTCATCAGGACGATCAGCGTTCTCGCGGGATCAGCATTTGCGTTTGCCTTGGCGATGCAGGCCGCGGCCACTTTTATAATAAACCCTTGTCAACACTGATCCGAAACGGTGCCGGAGACAGAAAATGAGCGGCGAAGGGTTTCCCGTCAAGATCGTAGTTCTGTTACTGGTCACGATGCTCGGGCTCGCGGCGGGGGTCCTCACGTACCAGGTTAGAGATCGCAACCAGAGGACAGAAGTCGCAAGTTTACTTGCTCGCGGCGATCCCGCCCGTGCGCCTGAGATTTTCCGGCGTTATGGTTGCACCGGATGCCATACGATTCCCGGCATCGCGGGAGCCAACGGCAAGGTCGGCGGCCCACTGGTCGACATACGCCAGCGCGTCTACCTAGCGGGAGTCGCGAATAATGACGCGGAGGCGCTTGTCCACTGGATTGTGGCGCCGAGTGCGTTCGATGCCAAAACGGCGATGCCGGACACCGGTATTTCAGAAGCCGAAGCGCGGGACTTGGCTGCCTATCTTTACGGGCAGTGACTACGGCTGCGGTGTCGGTCGTGCTGGCAGCGACTTAATGTAAGTTGCAATGGCATCGCGGTCACCTGCGGGGAGTTTGGCGGTGTTAGTGACAACGTCGGCCATGGAGGATCCGACGCGCCCGTGGTCCGGGGTGTTGCCGCTGGTCAAAACCTCGAAAATATCGGCCTGAGACCAATCGCCAATACGCGCGGGCGTGATGTTCGGAACGAACCCCGTTCCTTCAGGATCCTCACCCCCGGCATATCGCGTCGCCTGCTTGATCGCTCCAAAGACATTGCGCGACGAATGGCACTCGGCACAATGGGCAACGCTTTCGGCGAGATAGGCGCCTCGGTCATGGATGGGATCGCCACTCAGCACGGCTTCGGACTTTCCCTCGTCGAAAAACAGCAGCTTCCAGAAGCCGACGAACCGCCGGATGCGGAAGAGTGCGACGAGGTCGTGGGGCGGCGCGCCGCCCGACACTGCTGGTAGAGTCTTCAGATAGGCAAACAGGTCCCGAACATCGTCCACCGTCATTCCGGTGTAGCTTGGATAGGGAAAGACCGGATAATAATGCTGTCCGTCGGGAGAGACGCCCCCGATCAGCGCGTTGCCAAGATCGGCGGCGGTCCACGAACCAATTCCGTCCTTCGCATCTTGCGAGATATTGGGAGGCCGGAACGTGCCGAACGGCGAGGCGAGCGCAAGGCCGCCGCCGAGTTGCAACCGATGCTTTTGCCCAGGTGTCGCATGGCACGATGAGCAATCTCCTGCGGCGAATATCAATTCGCCACGAGCAGGATCGCCCGGCTTCACGAACGCCGGATCATTCTCTTCAAAAGGGATATTTGGTTTGGTGATGAGCCACGCGCCAGCGGCGAGCATTGCAACAGTAAGAGCGGCCCCCAATAAAATTGTCCGAACTCGCGTCTTCACCGATGGTCCTTCGCTCCCGAGTTATCCCACATCCTGCCGAGTGGATGTCTTCGAATAGACAGACGGTTTAAAATTATGCCACAGCGACACATTCCAGCTATACCCATTACTCCGATTCGGTATGTGTTGCCCGAAAGCGCTCGATCTGCTCTGGCTCCTTCTCGTCAATCTGGGTGATTTCGTTTTTCGCATCGCCATGCACATGTAGCAGTTCATCGAGCTTGGCATGGATTGCCTGTGTATCCCGATGTTCCGCCCGCTGGATGAAAAGCGTCATCATCCAGGTGATCAGCGTGGCGAGGCCGTGCCATTCCAGCGTCTCGGGGCTGAAGATGAGCCAGGAGATCCCATAGAAAATTACAATGGCAAAAGCGATGGGGCTGGCAGTCCATGTGCCTAAATCCGTCAACCAGGAACGCCAGCGCATAGTTGAGACCTCCACATTGAGGCGAAAACCCTCTCTTAGGCAGCCGGTTCCCGCAGACGCGACATTTCGTTGAGATCTCTCCGTTCTGAGTGCGGCCTAGTCGCGATCATTCGGCTTGCATCTTTCGCCCTGTCCTTGGCCTGAAATCCGCGAGCATTGACTTCAGTTCCACTTCCCGCACACGCCTCGCAGCCTCATCCGGACTGACCCATTCACGCGTACGCTGTCCTTGTTCCTTGAAGTCCGCATTCAGCTCGTGGACCTCGATCTGAAACACTTCAACGACGCATGGCGCGACGTCTCCGTCATCCAGTTCCTTGAGATAGGTGTAACGGCCGACGGGTTTCTTATGAACGGCACCGCGAATGCCTGCCTCTTCCCAGGCTTCGATCGCAGCAGCCTCGTATGGTTTCTTTCGCTTCATCGGCCACCCCTTCGGAATGATCCATCTGCCGCTGTCGCGCGAAGTGATGACCAGTATCTCGATCGCGGCGCCTTCAGTCCGCCGAAAACAGAGAGCGCCATATTGTTGCCGGAACGGGCCAGTGAACAGCTTGTCCGGTAAAGTCGCGGCCTTCGCAGGTTTCTTTCGATTTGACATGGTCACACATAGTAGCTCCCAGCTCGACGCAACTGGCAAGCCTGGAACAATTCGGCCGAGCGTTGGTTCCTCGTCAATTGTCCGGTGATGGCTTTATCATGACCTTCCAGCTCGAACCCTACTGCGGTAACGCTCCAGCACCTGAGGCCCTGATGGCGGACTGGAACTTCGACCCAATCCTGCTGTCGGCAATCGCTCTAGTGGCGCTGTGGACATGGCGCCGAGCTATGGCGGAAGACCGGGTGGGTCAGTGCGCCCTGTTCATGGGTCTTTGTGTCCTCGCCTTTGTCTCGCCCCTATGTGCCTTCAGCTCCGCCCTCTTCTCGGCACGGGCCTTCCATCATATTGTCTTGGTATCGCTTGCTGCGCCGCTCGGTTGGCGCTTTTTCTTTGGATCATCTGTTACGCTTGATCGCTTTCCATCCATGGCCGCATTCGTCGTACACACAGTGATGGTCTGGCTCTGGCATCTGCCTCTTCCCTACGCCTGGGCTCTCTCCAGCAATTTTGCCTATTGGGCAATGGAAATCCCTCTCCTTCTGTCGGCCCTGTGGCTTTGGCGTGAAATCCTCTACCCGCGACGCGCCTCAGGCAGTGCGCTCGCCATCTGCGGTGGCACGATATTGCAGATGACGATGCTTGGGGCATTTCTGACGCTCACTCCACACCCTCTGTTCAGCCCGCATTTTTTGACCACCGACCTTTACGGTCTCACGCCCCTCGAAGATCAGCAGTTGGCCGGGTTGTTGATGTGGGTGCCCGCCTCGCTGCCATATGTCGCCGCCTTTCTGCTCAGGATCGGTCAGACGATTAAAACATCGTCCCGTGATAAGGCTGTGGACGTGCCTCAAAACGTATAGCTGGCCGCGACGCCGGATGCGGCGGCCTGGATGCAGATCCTTACTGCCACCGATGATTGGAACGACCTGGGGCCTGGTCCATGGCAGCCGCCTTGAACGGGGTCTAACCGCCGACGTGTTTACTATTAGCGAAGCCGTTGATCCGGAAGAAACCTTCGGCGGTGTAGATGGAAACCGCGCAATCACGTCCAAAGTGGGCGGCGGCTCACCGAGAATGCCTGATCTTCATCGGCAGATTCCAGCCGCTTCATCGGTCGCCAATTCATCAACGATCAGGCTCTCAAACGCGCCGAGAAGTTGATCGTTGTCATTGGCTCAGCCACCACTGCCCGCTCGCTGCGGAATCTCCGAAAGCTCTAGCGATGTGAGCTCCACGTTAGGAAGGTCTCTGGTTTGACGCCATCCGTCCGCGCCTTCTCGATCAGCGGCCGGAGTGTGTCTTTGACGAATTCTTCCATTGTGGTGCGCAGTGCAGGACGATCATCGTGAAACTTTACACGCCCATCGTTAAGAGCAGCCAAGGTGTCGTTATCGTAGACCCACCGTCCGAGAGCTCCGAACCTCTCCCGGAATACCGCCTCGACCTCGCGATCGCTCCTATCGATGAAGCGATAGTCCACCTCTCTAGCGAGTGCCCGGCTGATAATCGCGGCGATCTCGGTCATCGTGTAATCGATGCCCAGTTGCTTTACGGATCGGTGCTGGTCAGTCGGCGTGTCGAACTCTTCCGCCGCGAGATCCGCGATGTCCTGAATGGCAATCCAAGGAGTTTTCACGTTTGGGTCAAGCGACCAGCCGATCCTATCGTGCTGCGCGATGGAGTCGGTCCACCCGGCAAGGTCCTGCATGAACCAGCCACCCTGCAGGTGCACCACTTTGATGTCGCGTAGTCGGTTGAGGATCTGATCCAGGATATGAAAGCCCTGAAAATGGCCGGTGTTTCCGCTGACCTCGGATCCCATTCCGGTCAGGCTCACGGCCAATTTCACAGGGGAATCCCGAAGGGCGTCGAAAAACCGAAGCGCTACCGTAGGGTAGTGCCCATGGAGGTCCTCCGAGCCCCAGATGGTTTTGACCATGAGGAACGCAGCGTCAGCGTCTTCGAAGAACGCGTTAAGTTCACCAGCACCCGTATCGAAGCTGCCAAGGAACGATTCTGCTCCTTTCGCGACAAGGTCATCGAGGGCCGGCCCCCCTCTTGAAAGAGCTTTGACTGAATGGCCTTTGGCCAAGAGGTTCTCGGTAAGTTTGGCACCGATCCTGCCGGTCGCGCCAACCACGGCTATACGCATGGGTGATCTCCTGAGAGTTGCTAAACCAGGAGCCTAAAGGATTGCCCCGCGAGCAAAAGTGGAGATAATGCCATATGATCTCGAAATCGGGCCAACCTTCGAATAAGCCACCCTGCAGTGCCGCGATAGATCTAAGCCTCTTGCATGGGCCTGCGATGGCGATCAGGATGGACTTCGCCGACTATGAAGCCGAGGGGGTGCAGCACCAGCACCCGCAGGGTCAACTGATCCTGGCGCTCCATGGCGCGGTGACCTGCAGAGCGGAAAGTGGGGTCTGGATCGTTCCGCCCGACTGCGGAGTTTGGATACCAGGTGGCGTTCCTCACAGCAATCAGGTCACGTCCAATGCTCGTCTAACGTACCTGTTTGTCGAGCCCGGCGCGGCCATGCTTCCGGCTGTATGCTGCACGCTTTCGGTATCGCCGATGCTTCGGGAGATGATACACCGGGTAGCGGACCTATCGGAAAATCACGCCCGCGACGCTCATGTCGATCGCCTCGTGCGGGTCATGCTCGATGAGCTCGCGCTGATGCCGCGGGAGAGGCTGGAGCTGCCCGTATCTGACCATCCAAAGATCGCCCTGATCGCCGCGGCTCTTTTGGCAGACCCGAGCGACCGCCGAACCCTTGGCGAATGGGCTGAGCATGTCGCGGTGAGCGAGCGATCGTTGAAGAGGCTTATGGTCCAAGAGACAGGATTGAGCTTCGGCCGTTGGCGGCGTCAGCTACATCTGGTCATCGCGCTGCGGGAACTTGCCGGCGGTGCGACAGTCCAGCGGGTAGCAGGAGACTTGGGGTATGAATCCACGACAGCCTTCATCGTCATGTTCAGGAAGGCGCTTGGGACCACGCCATCGCGTTACTTTGCCGATCGCTCATTAATCACGGAGCACGCATGAGACGCCATATATTGCTGCGATTTGGTTTCATCGCAAACTCGCAGACTGGTTGCATGCATATGGTGAGGTTCTCCGGGACCGGGCTATTAAGCCTGTGCCCAGTTCGCGGAAGTTGCCAGACGGAATGCTTGCGCATGCCGAACCGATACGATCTGAGGGCCGAACAATGAATGTCGGTGCGATCCTTTATGCCGCCGACGCTCGGTTCCTTAGCGATACCCCTGGGATGCCCTTAGTGGGAGTGCTCAAAAAGGAACCCTCACTGTTGGGTCAGTTTTGGGAGATGGCGCGCGCGGGGACGACGTGGGATTATATTACGCGCGGTGCGGGTCGGTGCAAGCTTTGGGCCCTGGGGCGGCTGCTCAAAGCGTATGATGATGGCGATTGCCGTTTAGTTGGACGGGCAGAGCCGACGGCTGCGGCGAGTTCTCAATCAGCCGCTCGTATTCCTGCTCTGGCACACCATAGCAGCCGCCTGCGATTTCGATCAGCATGTCGCGATCAAGGATGCGGACGTTACCGCGTGTCGATTTGATGGCGTGCATGCCTTCAAGGATGTGCAGCTCATCGGTGGCGCCGGCTCGCCTGACACCCAGCATCAATGCCAGGAAATCATGCGTAAGCGGCAGATCATTGCCCTCGATGCGGTCGTGACACATGAGCAGCCAGCGCGCTAGGCGCTCATGCGTGTGGAATTTCGCCGCAGCCAGCGCCGTGTGGGCAAGCTGCAGCTCGCAGGTGTGGACATAGCGCAGCAGCAGTTGCCGCACATCCGCGTTCTCAAGCGTCGGAAGAAAATCATCCTTAGCGACCTGAAGCCCGTGGCCTGACACTTGCATGAAGGTCTTATTGGGCGTCCGATCCACGCCGAGGATAACGGGGTATCCGGCAATCCCTTCGCGGCCGATGTGGCGGACTTCGAGGCTTCTACCCTCGGCGCTTTCGGCGACCATCGAGGCGAGGCCGCTTTCGATAAAGCAGACATGCTCGATCGGTTTGCGCGGCAGCATGAGTGGGCATTTGACAGAAAGATCGACGGGTTCGAGGAACGGCGCCAGAAGCTCGAAGGCATCCTCCGGAAACCGCCGCAACAATCTGTTATTCACTCGCCTCTGCAGCAATTCTGTCATAACATCGCACCATCCGTCGAATGGTAAAACGAGAACCTACTCCTTTCGTTCGAAGGCTTCAGGCTCTGTGCGGTTTTGACAATTGAAACCGTTTGCGCGAGGGCGCTATTCCAGGCCGACAGCCGACCGGAAAGGAACGGTTGCGACCAGCGAGCCTTCTTCGGTCATGATCTCGAAAGTCGCTCCGTCTGCCGGATCGCCCCTCCGGATCCCCTCCGCCACTATTTCACGAGCGGCCGCGACCGCTTCCTCCCGTGCCTGTTCAGGCGAAGCCAAGTCGATGCCTTCTAAATCTTCCTCGAAGACATCGTTCCGGCGGATGTGGAAAAAATACTTCGGCCTGGTTTGCTCCACCAACGAGAATCCCGCCGAACCTCTCGATAGCAAAGTTGTTCCACCCGGGCTGTCGATCGACCACATTCAAACCTAGCCGCATGAGACTCAGAAAAAAGCCCCGCGTAAAAGGCGGGGCGAGTTGGGGAAGTTTGGAGGAGTAGGCCGCGTAAAAGGAAACGGATGCGTGGCCCATCCGCCTTACTCTCGGCGGCCACTCTTGTTCCTTCGTCGGCAGATTTAAAACAGGAGGCCGCGCAGAGCGTTACCGAAGGCATTGGATGAGAGGAAACACCAAACAATCTTGCCTCCGCGCGGCCAATCCCCTGGGAGGGTGGATCGCGGAGAGTGCAAAGGGCGTTGCGCAAGGAAACATGGCTTCCCCTCCCGCGATCCGACTTCCTAACCGGGCGCGTGCGAAAGCGGTTCCTGCGCGGTTCCGCACCAATCGTTATAGCAGCGGATCACCCCTGACTTGGCGGAGGCTCGAGGCAACCGTGCGCCACCGTACTGATGGTTGTCCTTGGGAGGTTAATGCAGTACCAGATTTCCTATCGCGGTCCGGGCGAATTGTTGCGACGCTCAAGGAGCATGAGATGACGGACTTCAATCTCTCACTTCAGATGGACGACGTAAACGTGCTTTCGGATGCCATTCGGATTTGGTGCCGGCACAATCGCGCTGCGCCAACGGAACAATCAATGCAGCTGCTTTGCAGCGCGGCGGTCGACCTCTATAATGAAGGACATAGGACGCGCGAGGAACTGGTCACGCTGCTGATCATGAAGTTTGATAGCCTTCACTCGCTGCAGGTAAACGCGCCATCGTCCGCGTCTCATCATTGACAGTGATATCGGCCATCGATGCGGAACGCCGGCTTGTCGGTGTCGCTCATCCAACCTCCTGGAATGTCGAAGCCGATCGGCGAAACGCCAAGAAAAGCCCCGCCTTAGTTAAGACGGGGCAGGTTTGGATTGCGGCGGGCCGCACATTGAAGTGTAAGGTGGCTGCCATATCAAATCTCTCCACGACCCGACTCCTTACGGTCCGCGGAGCCAAATTGTTCCCGTCCGAGAGATATTTAATCGGCCTTGCGGCCGGCCATGTAATTCAAGCATTTTTCATAATACTCCTCAACCCTCCGGCATGCCGTCCTGGGACGGCCCGTGGCAAGACCTGCGAAGCCATCCAGGGTATTATCGCCGAAGTCCAGGAGATCATGGAGGAATACAACGGCACCGTGGCCCTCGACGCTGGTCTCATTTCGTCTGCACAGGGTGTAGAACACTACGAGATCGCCCGCGACGGCACGCTGTTCGCATGGGCGAAGCAGCTGGGGCTTAAAGACGCCGTACCGCTCTTGCAAGCCAACCTTGCCGAGGAAGAAGTGACCGACCAGAAACTGACGCAGCTCGCCGAAGCGTCCGCGAATGTTAAGGGGAACAAGGCAGCCCGATCCCAACCAGAATGGAAAACGGCGCTCGACGAGCGCCCTTTTTTGCGTCTGGCCAGAACTTGTCACCCCACGCGAATCGGGTCAGGAGCACCTAATGACGTCCATCCGCCGCGTTCTCGGAACGCGTCGGCCAGCCTTCGTCGCTAATATGGCTGAGGTGCGACTTCCTTGACACTCATGCAACGTCGCTCAGCAATTAATTATACGCATCGGGCCCGCTGGGCTCAGCGGATCAATGCTGACAAATCGCTAAGATCATTCCGGATCGTCGTGGCCGCGACACCAGCCTGGCCCATCGCGTGGCTAATTTGATCCAGTCCAATCACCACGTCTCCAGCGGCATACAGGCCCCGGACGTTTGTGCGTTGGTGACCGTCGACGCAAATACATCCTTCCCCCGAAACCGTTGCACCCACCCCTAAGGCGAGCTCCGATCTGACGTCCGATCCTAACGCGGGGTAGATGGAGTCGAACCGATGCGTGCCCCTGCTTGTACGGATCGCGATCGCGCCTTGTTCGACATCGATTTCGAAAGGGCCACCCTTCACCAATATGCCCAGCTGCTGCAGCCGCGTCTCCTCGCTCGCCTTGAGTTCATGCTCGCCGGAGGGTGACACCAAAGTAATGTCACGGCTATAACTTCTGAGAAATACCGCTTCCTTGAACGCTTGGGAGCCTTGCCCGATGATCGCCACGCGTTTGTCCGTGACTTCGAAGCCGTCGCAAACCGGACAGTAGCGGATGAGCCCTCGTTTCACTGCCTCGTCGTGCTTGTCTTTTGGCATCGACGGCATGCGGTTCACAACACCTGTGGCGACGAGAACCGTTCGGGCCGATAAGGAGCCGTCGGCGAAAGAGACGACGAAATCCTTTTCTGCCTTGCGCAGTGCCGTCACTCGTTTATCGTCGATTTCCGCGCCGTACATGACGGCTTGAGCGCGCATCCGGCGGAGCAGGTCCGCACCATTGATGCCGCTGGGGAAGCCGGCATGGTTATGGGACACCGGGATGTTGGCTGCCCGGCTGGTTCCGTCATCAAAAACCGTCACAGACAGGTGATAGCGCGTCAGGTAGATCGCCGCCGTCAGTCCGGCAGGCCCACCTCCGACGATGATGCAGTCTCTTTTTGTTAGATCCATTCCATCATCCATTATCGGTAACCGCCCTGAGGCGGAGGGAGCGTTTTGGAACACGGATCAGCGGCGATAGTTCCCGACGGCCGTGAATGGCGGAGTCAGGAGGTCGAAATTATGGATATAGCGCTCATTGTCGGATATTGCCTCCGTCTGTTCCGTCTGCAGCTTCGTTCCGCAGGTCTGGAAGGTCGTTCGCACCGGGGACACCGAACGACGCCGCATCCCTGACCATCGCCGTCGGGAAATGGGCTGCTCTGAGAGACTGCCGTTCCAACGATGGCATCCTCAAAGTGCCGCCGAACGGCTCTGTCCAAGACACCAAAGCCGAGCAGGCAATCGAGGAGACACGCAAGAAACCAGTCGACGGTCAGGATCAACCCGCTGCAGGTCCTCATGACAAGGAGCACCTGCAGGACGAAAGCAAGACGCCCGGCGCCGGAGCATTGCCCGACAAGGGCGATGAGAGCGTGTCACCAGGAAGCGGTTAAAAAAGGACGCTCGACCCGATGGGGAGCGCCCGAACCATCCCGGCGACGTTTGCGGCGGAGGCCGGAGAGTGGTTGACGCGAATGTCGACCGAGTAGGGTTGCGAGGCAAGCGCGTCATGAACTAAGTGGAACGCCGGTTCATTCATCTCTCTTTGCACACAGGATAAAGCTGTGCTCGCCAGGATGATGCCAATGGCATGAGCTGAGCGCCAGACGCCCCGATGCCGTGCAGAAAAATGACGAGGTGATCGTAAGCGGCCATGATTTTCCGTAGCTTGCTGAACTGGACCGAGGGGGCTCACCCGAGAATGGGAGCCGCCCTCTCACCCGACGTGCGAGCATCGAGGCGGGCGCCGGCGGACATCTGGGGAGATTCACGATTATGGGGTGGCCCGATCGCGCCCTTCGCAAGCGCCCGCTCAAGGTGTTGAAGCGGCTTGGCAATCCACCCATATATCAGAAAACCCTCAAGGAACATTCCAATGGTAAGCAGGATCAGACGCACTCTGACCGTGCAGGAACGCGCGGAAGCATTCGAGCGAACAAACAAGGCCGCGGCCGAAGCCGCTGAAGAGGAACGCAGACGACGCGAGGAGAAGAACGAACGCCTCCGACAGCTACGTGTTGCCTCTGAAAACTGAAGACCATTTTCAATCTTATACTGAACTCTTGATGGCTGTCATGCGTTCTGCCAAAAGCTATTTCGACGATTTTACCATGAACCAACTGTCTACATTGCCCGCTGGCCGATCGAACCTATTGCTCCGCGCCTTATCGCAAGCGGATGGCGATTTGCTTTGGGATCACCTCGAGCCCGTCGCCCTCAACAGGGGCGATGTGTGCATAGAGAGCCAGCGACCGCTGACCCACGTATACTTTCTGGACGGCGGCTTGGGTTCGACGGTAATGCCTGACGAGGTTTACGGCTCGGCCGAGATCGGTGCGCAGGGCTACGAAGGGCTTATTGGCGTGCCGGTCATCCTTGGCGCCATGCAAACGCCACACAAGACATTCATGCAGGTTGGCGGTCCAGCTAGACGCATAGCGGTCGCACCCCTTTTGAGAGCGATCGACGAGAGCGAATCCCTGCGAAAGCTTCTCCTGCGCTATGTTCACGTCTTCCAGCTGCAAGTCGGTCAGACCGCTTACGCCAATGCCCGCTACAACGTTGAAGAACGGCTCGCCCGCTGGATATTGATGTCGGCAGATCGTCTGGGGTCACCCCTTTCCCTCACCCACGACTTTCTGTCGCTGATGCTGGGCGTGAGACGGCCCAGCGTCACTGATGCAACCCACATTCTTGAAGGAGAGCGGCTCATCAAGGCCAGCCGGGGCACAATCGAGATCATTGACCGTGCTGGCTTGGCCAAACGGTCTAACGGTTGCTACGGTGTATCGGAAGCAGAGTACGAGCGGCTTATAGGCCCGTGGCGTTGATCATCCGCTTTCCGGAGTTGAAACTCCACCCTTGAAATCCATTTCCGATTGAAGCGCACGCATCAATCTTTCCACCTCTTCAGCGACGAAGTCTCGTTCAGCCGGATCTACCAAATCCGTCGCGAACGTCTCGTCCAAATAGTTCTGCGATAATTCTTTCCTTCGGCTTTCGAGGAAAGCTTCGAGCTCTTTTGGTTTAAGGAGGAGGACGAGTTCGAGTGCTGCGAGGGTTGCGCGCTCGACGGCGACAATGCGGGCGCGAAGACGGAGGATTTCGGCGCGTTCGGGTTTTATCTTCGTGTTCATCTGCCTTATCTCGATCAAAGCAATGGCAAAAGATTTGACAGCCGTCTCGGTTCCACGGCACCGTCGGCCCAACGGCCCGCCGCCGTGCGAGAAAAATGGCCCCGACCGTGTGAAAACGCTAACTGGCTGGGGGACGATCGTGAATCCCGTCATCGCCTCAAGATCGAAGTAACCGAGCTCGAACTGTGGATCCAGGAAGGTTGGCTTCAGCCGCAAACTCACGAGGACCAGCGCCAGTTCCTGGGATGCAGATCTCGCCCGCGCCCGGCTGCATGGGCGTCAACGAGGCCGGCATCGACGTCATCATGGATCTCGTCGATCAGCTTCACGGTCTTCGCATGGCCATGCGCGACCTCATCTCGGCTGTCGGCAGCGAGGCTCCAGCGGTGAAGCGACGCTTACGTGCCGCCCTGGATAAAGATTTCGATGCCCGTTCGTTCTAGCTCGTACCGCCGCCGCACTCTGGCACTTCTGAGCGACCGCCCAGGACTGCGCCCGGATCAACGAAGCAGCGCCTAATGGACGGCGTGACTGACCATACGATACGGATGCGTCGCGTTGAACTGCGAAATCATGGCAGCTGCTTGCCGCAAGATACGTTCGGTGTTTGTCAAATCGTCACGAGCCAGCTCATCGGCGTTGACGCGGATTGCTTGCGCCATATTGGCCCAAAGCGCTGCAAAGTGCCGGTTACCTTCAACAAAGGCCTCACGTGCCGTGCCCTCGAGGGCCGTAGCGACATCGACGAAGACCTCTTCCCGTTCCTCGATGCTGAGGTCTCCGATATTCCTGATCTGCTCTTCCATATCATCTCACTCTAAACAGACCTTCGATAGCGACCGAGCTCGTGGAGCCTCGATCGCTCGGAGAATTGGGAAGAGAAAAATCCGGATTCAAGATTCAGTGCAGCTTGAACTCGCCGTCGACGCGCCGCCATTCGTTCGGGCCGATGAGACGCTGATGGGTATAGCGGACCGAGTGCAGAGGCCCGTCGAGATTGGCCTGCCAATAATCGAGGAACTTCTGCATCTCCGGGAAATTCGGCGCCAGATCGTAGTCCTGCCAGACGTACGCTTGCAGGACGGTTTTGAAATCGGGGACGTGATAGAGGATATGCGCTGTAGTGAGGCCATAACCATTGAGTTGCCGCTCAAGATCCGACGAAAACTGCATGCTTCATCTCCTTTTCGTAACGTTGGACGGATGCCGCGAGTGCGCCCGGTCATCAACTGTTTTTCAAACGGAAACCCATGCCTTATTGTTCCTTTCCAGCACGTTAGCAGCCAGCGTGCGAGAGTGCTAATTTTTCTGCAGCACCCTCTTGAAATCGGAAAATCGGGAAAATAAATCTTTCGCGCGAAACGCTCGAAGAGGCTTCGCACCCGGCTGGACCGGTCATCTGGTTCGGCGCGGGGTCAACCTCATCTTGTTTGTCCATGGAGGAAAACATGTCGTTCAGACCGCTGCATGATCGCATTCTCGTCCGCCGCGTCGACTCTCAGGAGAAGACCAAGGGCGGGATCATCATTCCTGACACCGCCAAGGAAAAGCCGCAGGAAGGCGAAGTTATCGCCATAGGCTCTGGCGCTCGCAATGAAGCCGGTCAGATCCAGGCGCTCGATGTCAAGGTCGGCGATCGCATCCTGTTTGGGAAGTGGTCAGGCACTGAGATCAAGATCAACGGCGAAGACCTGCTGATCATGAAGGAAAGCGACGTGATGGGCATCATCGAAGCCCAGGCCGAACAGAAGCAGGCCGCGTAACACGCCGCTCATCAGTCAAAAAGCTGCCTATTGAAGGAGTGAACAATGGCTGCGAAAGAAGTCAAATTCAATACCGATGCCCGTGAACGCATGTTGCGTGGGGTCGACGTTCTGGCAAACGCCGTGAAGGTTACGCTCGGCCCGAAGGGACGCAACGTCGTGATCGACAAATCGTTCGGAGCGCCCCGGATTACCAAGGACGGAGTATCCGTCGCCAAGGAAATCGAGCTGGAAGACAAGTTCGAGAATATGGGCGCCCAGATGCTGCGCGAGGTGGCGTCGAAGACCAATGACCTTGCTGGCGATGGCACCACGACGGCGACCGTCCTTGCCCAGGCCATTGTCAAGGAAGGTGCAAAGGCTGTCGCCTCAGGCATGAACCCGATGGACCTGAAGCGTGGCATCGACATTGCCGTAGACGCCGTTGTCAAGGAACTGAAGGCGAACGCCCGCAAGATCACCAGCAATTCGGAAATCGCCCAAGTGGGCACCATTTCGGCCAATGGCGACGAGGAAATCGGCAGGTATCTCGCCGAAGCGATGGAAAAGGTCGGCAACGAAGGTGTGATCACCGTCGAGGAAGCCAAGACCGCAGAGACAGAGCTGGAAGTCGTCGAAGGCATGCAGTTCGACCGTGGTTATCTCAGCCCGTACTTCGTCACCAACCAGGACAAGATGCGGGTCGAGCTCGAAGAGCCCTACATCCTCATTCACGAGAAGAAGCTCTCCAATCTGCAGGCGATGCTTCCAGTCCTGGAAGCCGTGGTGAAGTCCGGCAAGCCTCTGCTGATCATTGCCGAGGACGTGGAAGGCGAAGCCCTTGCGACCCTCGTCGTTAACAAGCTTCGCGGCGGTCTGAAGATCGCCGCCGTCAAGGCCCCGGGCTTCGGCGACCGCCGCAAGGCCATGTTGGAAGACATTGCCATCCTCACGGGCGGTACCGTGATCTCCGAAGACGTCGGCATCAAGCTGGAGAACGTGACACTCAACATGCTTGGCCGCGCCAAGACGGTCTCGATCGAGAAGGAAAACACCACCATCATCGATGGCGTCGGCTCCAAGGCGGAGATCGATGGACGGGTCGCCCAGATCCGCGCTCAGATCGAGGAAACCACCTCCGACTACGACCGTGAGAAGCTGCAGGAGCGCCTCGCCAAACTCGCCGGCGGCGTTGCCGTCATCCGCGTCGGAGGCTCGACCGAGGTCGAGGTCAAGGAGAAGAAGGACCGTGTCGACGATGCGCTGCATGCGACACGTGCTGCCGTCGAAGAAGGTATTCTGCCCGGTGGCGGTGTCGCCCTGCTGCGTGCGGTCAAGGCGCTCGACGGTCTTCCGACGGCCAACGACGATCAGCGCGTCGGGATCGACATCGTCCGTCGGGCGATCGAGGCGCCGGTGCGTCAGATCGCCGAAAATGCTGGCGCCGAAGGTTCGATCGTCGTCGGCAAGCTGCGCGAAAAGTCGGAGTTGTCCTTCGGCTGGAACGCCCAGACCGGCGAGTATGGCGATTTATACGCGCAGGGCGTGATCGACCCTGCGAAGGTGGTGCGCACCGCGCTTCAGGATGCGGCCTCGGTCGCGGGTCTGTTGGTCACAACTGAGGCGATGATCGCCGAAAAGCCGAAGAAGGATGCCGCCCCCGCCCTGCCCGCTGGGGCCGGCATGGACTTCTAAGGCCTGCGGGAAGGCCCGCGCAGGCCGCCACAGCGGGCCTTCCCTTACATTTCATATCCGTGCCAGCCGTTCCGTCGAGCAACATCAATGGAGCCAACCTATGAGAAAGGACATCGAGAATACTCTTCCAAAGCAAGCCACCGCGGCCATCAGTGCTGCCCATCTCCTGCATCCGGCCAAACATTTCAATCACCCGCGGGACGTGCTTGCGGCCGAGGGCATTGGCAAGCAAGAGAAGCGGGCCATTCTCGCTTCGTGGGCATCCGATATATTCGCGATCGAATCCGCACCCGCCCTACGACTTTACCCCGGCACGGATAAGGCCGTCTCTTATGACGAGATCATCCAAGCGCTGAAACATCTGGACGAGGGCGATACGCGCGCTGGAGAGCAAGGTTTACCCGTTGCCACCAACATCCACCGAAGCCAGCGCCGCAGACCACAACCACGCCGGATGGGCGGCTTCAGCCTGTGTAGCTTCCGGAGAGGAGACCGCCTGCGACAGCCATTCGAGATGTAGAAACGGCTTAATCTGCCGCATGCCTTAGCAAGGATGCGGATCTGATTTTTACCGTCGACTCTTTGCTCAATTGCGGAGGTTTTGCCGATGAAGATCGCCCAGATCGCGCCGCTCGCTGAAAGCGTCCCGCCCAAGCTGTACGGCGGCACCGAGCGCATTGTTTCATACCTGACCGACGAGCTGGTTCGGCGGGGTCACGATGTCACCCTCTTTGCCAGCGGCGATTCCGTCACCGATGCCAGGCTGGTGCCGTGCTCTGACGTCGCCCTGCGGCTTAATCCGGCCGTCAAGGACCACCTGCCGCATCATGTCGTCATGCTGGAGGAGGTCCGCCGCCGGGCGCATGAATTCGACGTCTTACACTTCCACATCGATCTCTTGCATTTCCCGCTGATCCGGGATTTTGCCGATCGTACCGTCACGACGCTGCACGGGCGGCTGGATCTGCCAGACCTCAGGCCCTTCTACAAGGCGTTCCCCGATATTCCGCTGGTGTCGATCTCCAACGACCAGCGCCATCCAATGCCGCCGGTCAACTGGGCCGGAACAGTCTATCACGGGCTTGCCACTGATGGCCTGCCCTTCACCGCCAAGTCGAAAGGCAATTATCTCGCTTTCCTTGGCCGCATCTCGCCGGAGAAGCGTCCCGATCGAGCGATCCAGATCGCGGCGAAAGCCGGGATGCCGCTAAGGATGGCCGCCAAGGTCGACAATGCCGACCAGGCCTACTGGGACACGGTGATCGAACCGATGGTCAAGAGCCATCCCAACGTCGAGTTCATCGGAGAGATCAACGAACATCAGAAGGCGGAATTTCTCGGCAATGCAGGTGCCCTGCTCTTTCCGATCGACTGGCCCGAGCCTTTCGGGCTGGTGATGATCGAAGCCATGGCGTGCGGGACACCCGTTATCGCCTTCAACCGCGGCTCGGTGCCTGAATTGATCGACCCCGGGCTCTCCGGCATCATCGTCGATACAGTCACGGAAGCGGTGGAGAACGTCGAATGGGCTCTGCGCATGGATCGTCACAGGGTGCGCGAAACGTTCGGGAGACGCTTTTCCGCAAGCCGCATGGCGTCCGACTACCTTGATATATACCGACGTCTGCCGGGAGTGCGCACCGAGACCGCTCGCATGCGCCGGTCCAATGGGACGGCTCCCGACCTTAACGTCGCCTCGTAAGGAGAAGCCATGTCGAGCGCGCTGACAGACAGCAACGGGATGCCGGCAACGTCAACGCAGTTGTCGCCTACGGGCCAGTTTTTCATTCCGGCCACCGCATCGCTGCAGGAGCGGCGGCCGCGCACCTTGAAGCACGGCGACACCTTCGCTGTCTTCGACCATAATGGCGACGCGCTTTCTGGGCCCGGCAGCCCCGAAGGCCTGTTTCACCGAGATACGCGGTATCTCTCACACCTCTCTTTGACGATCAACAGCACGCGGCCGATGCTGCTGTCGTCGACGCTCCGCGACGACAACGCGGCGCTGACCTGTGACCTCACCAATCCCGATCTCTTCGATAAAAAGGGCAAGCTTGCGCTCGCGCATGACCTTGTCCACCTGCGCAGGACACGCTTCCTCTGGGATAGGCGCTGTTACGAGCGGCTGACCGTCAAGAACTACGACGAACGGCCCCAGCAGGTCCGCATCGAGATCGCATTTGCGGCCGATTTCGCCGACCTTTTCGAGGTTCGGGGAACCGTCAGGGCAAAGAAAGGACGCTCTCTTCCAGCAGTGATCGAGGCGGACAGCATCCTCCTTTCGTATTTCGGGCTCGACGATCGAAAGCGGTCGACGCGTTTATCCTTCGATCCTACTCCCGATAGGTTGGCAGGCGATCTTGCCGTTTATGATCTTCACCTGGCCCCGCACGAGATCCGATCGCTATTTGTCGAGATCGGCTGCGACGAAGACGAAGCCCGGGCACCGAACCACCTTTCCTTTTTCTTCGCATTTCGCGACGCCCGCCGCGCACTGCGCTCGTCCGCCTCGCGTGCGGCGTCGATCGTAACGTCCAACGAGATATTCAACGAGGTGGCGCGACGCGGTGTGTCCGACCTCCACATGCTGATGACGGATACGCCAGAAGGACCTTATCCCTATGCCGGCATCCCCTGGTTCAGCACGGTCTTCGGCCGTGATGCGCTGATTACCGCGCTGGAAACGCTTTGGCTCGATGCGCAGATTGCCCGCGGCGTGCTTGGACATCTGGCTGCCAACCAGGCGACGGAGTTCAATCCGGCCGCGGATGCCGAGCCCGGCAAGATCCTGCACGAGGTGCGCTACGGCGAAATGGCAGAACTTGGCGAGGTTCCCTTCCGGCGCTACTACGGCAGCATCGATTCGACGCCCCTGTTTGTGATGCTGGCCGGCGAATACCTCAAGCGCACCGGCGACCTTACCACTATCAAAACGGTCCTGCCGAATATCGAGGCGGCGCTGACCTGGATCGACGAGCACGGCGATCGCGACGGCGACGGTTTCGTCGAGTATGGGCGACTGAGCGAAGAAGGGCTGATCAACCAGGCCTGGAAAGACAGCCACGACTCCGTCTTCCATGGCGATGGGACCCTTGCCAAAGGTCCAATCGCGATTGCTGAGGTCCAGGCGTATGTCTATGGTGCCTGGAACGCTGCCGCTGAGATCTTTCGACGGCTCGAGCGGCCGGAACGGGCGGCAAAATTCCTCGCAAGGGCGGAAGGGCTCCGCCGTGCCTTCGACATCAATTTCTTTGATGAGGAAATTGGCACCTACGCACTGGCGCTCGACGGGGACAAGCGCCCCTGCCGGGTCCGTTCCTCGAATGCCGGCCATGCATTGTTTACCGGCATCGCCTATCCCGAAAGGGCTGCGCAGGTCGCCCACACCTTGATGGGCGCCTCATCCTTCTGCGGCTGGGGTATTCGCACGATCCCCTCGACCGAGGCGCGTTACAATCCGATGAGCTATCACAACGGCTCGATCTGGCCGCATGACAACGCGATGATCGCCAGCGGTCTTGCACGTTATGGATATCGCGCTGAAGCAGCGCGGATCTTCGAGGGCCTGTTTGCAGCGTCGACCTACATCGACCTGCGCCGGCTTCCCGAGCTGTTTTGCGGCATGTCGCGCCAACGGGCGCAGGGTCCGACCTTCTACCCTGTCGCCTGTGCTCCGCAGGCCTGGGCCGCGGCAGCCCCTCTCCTGCTGCTGCAGTCATGCCTAGGTCTGGAGTTTGATCCGAACGGTCGGCAGATCAGCTTTGACGAGCCCACCCTGCCGTCGTTCGTTGATGATGTCACGCTGCGGAACCTGCGGCTTTCGAACTGCACGGTTGATGTCGCGCTGCGCCGGTCGGGGCGGCAGGTTGTCGTCGAGGTCATCGACCGCCGGGGCGACATCAAAGTGGTGTCGACCTCGTGACCGGGGCGATGATAGCAATAGGCTCACCTTCGCTCGGCCGGATTCGTCTCCAGGCCGATGCGCGGGAACTGAAGGCTTTCGCGGTCGCTGCAAGAGAGACATATGTTCATTATTGCCCATGTTCCTGCCTATAATATCCGCTTTCGTCGCAGCGATGGCTACCGGCTCGATCGGCGGGCTTGTCGTTGAGCCGCAGGCGTCGGTGGGGAGCCCAGCGTGGTTGGACATGCGAGGGTTGGCGACGACATGGGAAGCCCGGAGGGTTATGCTTTTCACACGGAGAAGGCGGTGATCTCTCGAACGAGGAGAGATTTCGAACGCCGGCGCTACGCGTGGAACATGGTATCAAGCGCACTTTAAACGACGTGATTATCCGCTGCGAGGAGCGGCGTTACGACGTCCTCCAAAGTGGACACACCCGGCGAGGGCCAGTTCGACAAATCGGACGTTGCGTTCCTTGAAAGCTTCGCCTCCATGCTCGGGGTCGCGATGAACGGGCAGAGCGGGAGGCGCGGCTTCGGGAGTCGATCAGACATCAGGAGGTGTTGACCGTGGAAGCGAGCCACCCCGACAGCAGTCAGCGTTTCCAACGCGCGGACTACTGAACGGCAGGACAGGTCCCGTGTAGCGCCGTCGGCAGGGCAGGTTTCCGGTCCTTGGCCGTTTTGATGAGGTGGAACCGAAACGGGCCACGTGTTTCTAATGGATCCATTTAGCTCGCGCTCTCGAATGTGGGTCGAAATTGGGACTTTGGTTGAAAGGGGTGAGCCTGGCTTCGCAACCTTAACGTGGATGAACTGAACGCGTCCTTTTTTGTATATTCTGAGCCTGGGCATATCTTTCGGCTCATTCGCGCGTCTATCGATTGTGTTCCGGCTACAAATTTGGATGCATAAGGGGTGAATTTTCATGCCGATTGACAGGTAGAGACCGCTGCCATTCCGCGCTGCGGCACGGATTGCGGAGGAAATCCGACGGCTTTGGTCGAGCACATATTGCCTTCATCGGGCGCGCTCATGACCCCCCCCGAATAGTAGTTCGCCAGCGATACCTTGTCGGCCACGCCTCACCACGCTCGAGATGATTTCGTTTCGGCACCCAGGAACGAACCTGAGACCAGCAGCGTGCCGCCGAAAAAGCTCAGAGCAGCGCAGAGGCCGAAAACGGAATGATAGCCGAACAGTTCCGCCCAGGTTCCGGTGGCAATGCCGGCGACCAGCCGGCCCGCGTTCGTCGTATCGGCATTTTCGAACATTGCAGCAATGCACCCGAGCCCGTTTCAGAACTTCGCCGAGCGATGCGCGACGTCGGAGTGACATTCGATGAAGGCGACGGAATACTTCCGATGCGACCGGGGGAGGATTTCGGTGTGTTCGGACGCTACGCACCATCTGCTATGCTGTTCCTGGGCGTGGGCGAAACCTATGCCGGGCTTCACAATCCTGACTACGATTTCCCAGACGAACTCATTCCAGTTGGGTCGAAGATTTTCGTGCAGACCGTGCGAAACATACTGGGATAGCTTTACCGACCGCCCCGACGAAGAAGCCCGTCTCGCGACGGCTTGTGGTGCTCACGTAACGGGGCCATCAGTCTCGGAGGCTCGCGCCAGTGCCTGTGTGTCGATGTACTCACGGATCTTCGTAATTTTGCCATCTCGCACGGTCATGTCGAAGACCCAATCGTCGTTGTACGGCTTGTCCGTTGCGTAGATTTTTCCCGTAGCGACGCCGATCACCATGACCCGGTCACCCTGGGCCACGAATTCCGGTGGCTTCGGATAGGCCATTTCCACTTCTTCGGATGCCTTCTTCAGCACCGCCGCCAATTCCGCATGCCCGCGGTGTGTGCCGGCCAAGGGCCAGTTCCGACCGGGAATGATCCACTCAATATCGTCTGCGACCAGCGCCAGCAGATCGTGCTCTTTGTAGCTGCCTATCGCTGTGAAGAAATCCTTCACAATCTGGACATTCTTTTCGACGCTCATCGTATCTCTCCTTCACTGTCTGTCGTTGGGCTCGAGGCGGGACCGCATTTCATCTGCGATCCCGATTGATCAATCGAACTTGATCAGGTCCTTAAAAATCAGCTGGCCCCATGTGTTTCCACGCGCCTGCACGAGCAACCCGCCTTCCGAAAGCCCGCCAAGCTTGATCGGAGCGAAGCCGAGATTTTCCGCAAGCGTGGAAATCGCCGCCGCGGCAGCGTCATCGTCGCTTGCCAGAAACACGGCTCTCCTGCCGCCCTTCACAGCGGGATCCTGGGCAAGGGAGGCTGCGCCCAGATGGTTGAAGCCCTTGACTAAACTTGCACCAGTGAAGGCCTGCGCGTTGAATTTTGAAGACGGTTGTCCGCCCAGTTCCTCTGGAGGCACACCGTAGGCATTGGTCACATCGACCATGGTCTTGCCATCCCAGGTCGGAAGCGCCTTTGCGACATCCGGGACGGCCTCAAAACGAACAGCCAAAAACAAGACATCCGCCTTGGCGGCCTCCGCCAGTGTGGTGGGAATGATGGTTGGTCCGATTGCGGCCGCGGTGGACGAAAAGCTTTTCGGGTCCCGCGTGGTTGCAACGGACACTTCGATTCCCTTGCGGGCGAATGCTTTGGCCAGTGCCTGGCCGATATTGCCGAAGCCAATGATTGCGTAGCTCATGTTTATTCTCCTTGGGTGTATCACGGTCTGCGGCGCGCCCGCGACTGAATGGGGCACCGAAGATGGCTGCGGGTTAGAGCTGGGCAAGGCCGCCGTCGACGGCGACTTCGCTGGCAGTCATGAAGCTGCTGTCGTCCGATGCCAGGAAGGCAGCTGCCGCACCAATTTCCGACGGATCGGCCATGCGCTGGAGCGGCGTCATTGCGCCATAGGCCTTCTGGCCTTCCTCACCGAGCGCTTCTTTAGCGAGTTCGGTCGCCGTCGCCCCCGGCGATAGCACGTTGACGCGGATGCCCGTGCCTTTCAGATCCTCCGCCCAAGTCCGAGCGAGGTTGCGCACGGCGGCCTTGCTTGCGCTATAGGCGGTAAATCCTGGTGCGCCCGTGGTGCCGGCACTTGATCCGGTGAGGATAATCGAACCCCCCTTGCCCATCAGCGGCAGCGCCTTCTGGACCGTGAAGATCGTGCCCTTCACGTTGGTTTCAAAGGTCCCGTCGATGTGCTTGCCGGTGATCTGGCCAAGCGGAAGCGGGGTTCCGGCGCCGGCATTGGCGAAGACGATGTCGAGCGTTCCGCGTTCTGCCTTCACCGTGGCGTACAGCCGATCCAGGTCGGCCTCATCGGAGACCGAGCCCTTCACCGCGCGGGCGTTGGGGCCAAGCTCGGCGACAGCGGCGTCAAGCGCCTCCTGCCGGCGACCGTAGATATAGACAAAAGCGCCCTCTTCGACGAAACGCTTTGCAGCAGCGCGGCCAATACCCGTTGCACCACCGGTGATCACGGCGGTCTTTCCATTCAGTCTGGTCATGGAATACGTCCTTCATTTACGTTGAGCGGAAAACAGAAAACTGTTTTGGGTCGGTGCCTCGACCCGCTTCGTTGAAGTAGGGGCTCGCGGTCGAGCCTATCAGTGGGGAAAGCCGCACAACCGTGGTGCAGAAATGCACCGCTGACTGCGTAGGTTCTGTGGTATAGCACCGCTTGAAGGCATCAGCATTGCGATGAGGAAACGACAATGACAATCGATTGGGATGATGTTCGTTATTTTCTCGCCGTGGCACGACACGGTTCGGTTCGCGCCGCCGCGGCCCAGCTCGACGTCAATCATACCACGATCCTACGACGCATCGCGCAGCTTGAGACCCGGCTCCATTCGCAGCTGTTCGAAAAGCTGCCTGCAGGTTATCGCCTCACCGAGGCGGGCGAACAGGTGCAGGAACTGGCGGAACAGATGGAGGCTTCGTCCAATCTGCTGGTCAGCCGCGTGTCCGGTCGTGATCAGGCCGTGCGGGGTCCGCTGCGCGTCACGATGGCGCCCACACTGGCGACACATCTGTTGATGCCTGACTTTGCAGATTTTGGGCGACAGCACCCCGAAATCGAAATGGAGATCCACTCCTCGCTGGAAAACGCCAACCTGACAAATCGCGAAGCCGATGTCGCCTTGAGGGTCGTGTTTAATCGCAACTCTTTGCCGCAGAACCTCCACGGAGTGAAAGGGCCGGATCTTTCTGTCGGTGTCTATATGTCCCGCGACCTCCTTGCGGCCTGGAAAGCCGGCACGTCTGGCGACATCAGGTGGATCTCGAAGAACATCGAAGGCGTGCCGGAGTGGGCTCACGGCGATGTTATCGAAGTCACCGGCGCCCCGTTCCGTGTCCTGGAAGATGCAGCCCACCTCGAGGCGATGCGCCTGGGACTGGGGATATCGGCGCTCCCCAGCTTCGTGGGAGACGCTGAGCCGCTGTTCGTCAGGGTTCCAGGCACACGTCTCGGCCCCCATGGAACCCTATGGGTGCTGACACAGGGTGAGGCGCGCAAGACCAAGCGTGTTCGCCTCTTCACGGAGTTCATATCGGAGAGACTGCGTGCCCACGCGGAATTGCTTGCCGGCGAGATACATCCCCACGACCATTTGGCTAAGCAGAACTTGCGAATAGCGAACAGCTTGCAGGATGCGTGAGGACTAATAGCCCATCGACCTTGAGGCTCGAGCGGCAAGGCACACAGGAATGCCGGGATCGGAAACGACGGCGTCTTGCCGACTGCCCCTACGTGTCCGAAATCCCAAGGACGGAGTATCCTATGAATATGCAGGCGGAAGTTGGTGCCTCAAGTCGCGTTTCGGCTGAAGATGGCGGGATCCCTCGCTCTATTGCCGATCATGGGGTGCTCGGCGATCTCGCAACTCTGGCGCTCGTCGCCAAGGACGGCGCCATCGATTTCATGTGCTGGCCGAACTTCGAGAGCCCGACGATCTTTGCCGCCCTATCTCGATCCCGGTGGCCGACGAGCGATGCCAACCTATCACCAGGCCTTGATCGGCCATTGCCGCTTGCAGCGCCACATTGAACTTTCCAAATCTGCGGCCGACCTGGCCGCGATGAGGAGCACCGGCTCGAAGAAGTGCCTCTTCCCAGCCCACCCAGTCGGGGCCGAGCCAGTCAACATTCAGTAGCGGCAGTTCGCCGAGTTCGGTTCTCGTCGCTTGCCGATTTTGTTCAGCGAAATTCGGACTGCACACGGGATAGACGCAGTCATCGAACAGGAATTCTGCCCTCTCGTCGACCCAGGCGCCAAGGCCATACCGCACCCTCAACTCCACGTCGGCCCGGCGAAAGTTCTTCACGTCGTCGAAATGAGATGGTCTACCATCACCTCCTGATGGCTGCGCCAGAAGTCGGGCATTCGCGGGATCAGCCACATGGTGGCGAAGACGTCGCTGCAAGCGAATGTCACGTTGCGCGCCCTATCCCCGCGCTTTATCGATTTGACGACGTCAGAGGTCCGGGAAAAGGCGCTTGCCAGCACATTGTATAGCTCCTCCCCATGGGTCGTTAACGTCACTTCTGTCCCTTGCGAATGAATAGCTGGACGCCGAGTTCGTCCTCTATCGCCTTGACCTGCCGGCTGACGGCCACCGGCGTGATGTCGAGCTCATTTGCCGCCACGGTGAGGCTCGAATGGCGGGCGGATGCCTCGAAGATCGCGAGCGCCTTTAACGATGGGAAGTCCACAATAGCGCCGTACCACAGTTGAAACTCCGTTCGTTCTCAACCTTCGCCTTCCGTGACGAGGAGGATATGCCTTCAGCAAAAGCCCAAGGTCACGTGATGCTGCCTCTCTACCAGACGACGAAAGACAAGGCGATGCCCGAAGTCAACGGCCTCGCCACTTGCTGCAATGTACGGTGCTGCTCTGGGCGATCGTCCTCGGCTACCTCTTCTTCAACGATATTCCCGGTGCACGGATCATCATCTGCGCCGCAATCATTTCAGTTGCGGGGCTCTTCATCCTACACCGGAAGAATCTGAAGGAGACGGTTCCGGCTACGGGCGGTTGGGCGGCTTGAGCAGGTTCGAACCGGAGACCCGTGGTTTGCGCACATTTGAGAACCTGATTGCAACCGTTTTCGCAGGTGAACAGGTTGGCGTAGTGGTGCGTTCTTTCGGTACCCACCTTGAGAAGGCCGACCACTTGCTTTATATGATGCGTGATGATTGATGCGTGATGAGGCGAAGATGAGAACGACCTTGGCAATCGACGACGATGTGCTGACCGCCGCAAAAGCGATGGCAACCCAGCAGCACCGGAGCGTCGGCGAGGTCATTTCCGAGCTGGCGAGACGTTCTCTGCGCCGACCGCCGAGCAGCGGCGAGCGCAATGGCATTCCTCTCTTGTCAACACGGCCGGATACGCCGCCAGTGACGCTCGAAATCGTGAACGCCATGCGTGACGAACTGCCGTGACTTTCCTGCTCGACGTCAATGTGCTGATTGCCTTAATCGATCCGGGCCATGTAGCCCATGATGATGCGCACGAATGGTTCGCGGCGATAGGTCAGAGCGCGTGGGCTACCTGCCCCATTACCGAAAATGGTGTCATCCGGATTGTCGGCAACCCCCAATATCCCAACTCTCCCGGTTCACCGTCACTCGTGATGGAAATTGTCCGCAAATTGCGGTCGCTCCCCGGTCACAGTTTTTGGCCGGACGATGTGAGCCTTGTCGGGTCAGGTGATATCGCTCCCGCGAAAATTCTAACATCGGGGCAGGTAACTGACACCTACCTGCTCGCGCTAGCCAAGGCGCGTGGGGGCCAGCTGGCAACATTCGATCGCAAGCTGTCAGCAGCAGCGGTTACAAGGGGCAATTCTGCCTTGCACCTGATCACCACGAGTAGATCGTGAGTTCCCGTCAATCCCCCGCTATTTTCAGGGTCAGTGGCGTAAAGGGTATTTATGGAACTTCCAGAATGGATCCGCATGGGCCATCCCCTCGACGGAGACTTGTTCGAGATCATGACGGAAGACGCCACGTTGGTCGCGACGGTTCCCTTCCGCTCGGCGGTACAGTTGAGCTAGCGCCCCGGCGGACGCGCTCACAAGCTCCAGTGTCAAAACCGCACAGAGCGTGAAGCTCCCGAACGAAAGGGATATCATCTCCCATTCTCGGGGGCGATGCCCTGACAGAATTGCGGCAGAGGCAGGTGAACAACAGATTGTTGCGGCGATTTCCGGAGGATGCCTTCGAGCTTCTCGCGCCGCTCCTCGAGTCCATCGATCTTCCCGTCAACCATTTGCTGGTGCGACCGCGCCAGCCGGTAGAACACGTCTGTTTTATCGAGAGCGGCCTCGCCTCGATAGTTGCGGAAAGCGCCGACGGCAGAAGCGTCGAGATCCGCCACATCGGACGCGAGGGCATCGCCGGCTACCCGGTCGTCCTCGGCGTCGACCGAACCCCGAACAAGACCTTCATGCAGTGGCCGGCCACGGGCTTCAGGTGGCGACCGAAGATTTTCTTCCGATCCTTGATCACCCCAAGGTGCGGCAACTGCTGCTGCGCTATGTGCATACCTGCGAACAGCAGCTTGCCCACAGCGCGCTTGCAGCCGCCAAATTCAACGTGCATCAGCGGCTCGCGCGCTGGCTGCTCATGTGCCACGACCGCATCGATGGAAATCATCGGCCGCTAACGCATGATTTCCTGGCGTTGATGCTGGGCATCAGGCGGGCGGGCGTCACCAACGAACTGCACATTCTCGAAGGCATGCATGCGATCAAGTCGACGCGCGGCAACGTCCGCATCCTGGATCGCGGCATTCTGATCGAGATCGCTGCCGGCTGCTACGGTGTGCCGGAGCAGGAATATGAGCGGCTGATCGAGGCGCCGGGACGGCTGGCGGTTCATCCCGCAGGGAGCCTGAACGGACATCATGCGATCGGCGGCCGGTAGACCGAAAGCTTCGTCGCCTTGCGCGATTACTATATTTCCGCGTTGTCGTTGAACGGCAGGCCGCGCGTTCTCCATTCGTCCCTCAGAATATCTTCCAGGTCCTCGACCGTGAACTCGTTGAAATTCGCCCAGAGCTGGACGGCCAGGGACTTCAAATTCGACGTTTCTGGGTCGGCCTCTGCCGCCGCGGCAAGCCGATAGATCTGGTCGCGGAGTGCATCTCTCTCTGTCATGTCGTCCTCATGGCTCTGCCGACGCCTCCTTGCGCTGGCAAGCAGCGATCATGGTAAATTCCAAAAGGCCTCGGACAGTTCCGATGAGGCTGCCGATTTCAGATGCGCGATCCCGATGCTCATTATCGAGGCACCTAATCTGGCTAGCCACTCGCGGCGTCGCGCGTGCCTACGGAAGTAGGCCTCGCGTCTTCGAGTGTTTTGGAATGTGGATGCAACCAATGAGCATACGTTCGCGTTGCCATCGGGCCAAGCTGGTGGCAACTTCCAGCATTCACGCGCCTAGAACAGGACAGCCCCTTTGACCGATGCCAAGCTGCGATCAGCAGATCCGGAACTGGAACACCAGAACCGGCGAGGACTGCCATCGCTCGTTCTCGCTGCATTGGGCGTCGTCTATGGCGACATCGGAACTAGCCCGCTTTATGCATTTAGAGAGGCTCTCCACGCCACCGGCGGATCCGGAGCTCATCGTGCAGAGGTGCTTGGGATCCTGTCCCTGATCGTCTGGGCACTCACGATCGTAGTCACCTTGAAGTACGTAACGTTCGTTTTGAAGGCAGACAACCGGGGTGAAGGCGGCACGCTGTCCCTCATGACTCTCGCCCGCGAGAGTCTGACCGGGCGCCCCAAATGGGTGCTTGTCCTGGGCGTGATCGGCGGCTCGCTGTTCCTCGGCGACGCGATCATCACGCCTGCGATCTCAGTACTGTCTGCGGTCGAGGGCATCGACGTGGTCGCACCGGCGTTGTCCAAGTGGATCGTGCCAATCACTCTCACGATCATCGCCATGCTGTTTTTCGTCCAGCGGTTCGGGACGAGCGGCGTGGCGTCGGTGTTCGGTCCCGTAACGGCTCTGTGGTTTATCGTCCTTGGCGTCAGCGGGGCGATCCACATATTTGACGACCCGTCGGTGTTAGCAGCAGTCAATCCGGTCCACGCAGTCCGGTATATTGCAAACCACATCGGCTCAGCCATCGCGGTGCTTGGGGCCGTCTTTCTTGCCGTGACCGGCGCCGAGGCCCTCTATGTCGACCTTGGACATTTCGGACGCCGTCCGATTGTCACGGCGTGGTTTTTGCTCGTCTTCCCCAGTCTGCTTCTGAACTACTTCGGGCAAGGAGCGTTCGTGCTCGCGAACCCGCAGATGGCTGAGCATCCTTTTTTCAGCATGCATCCGGAGTGGGCGCGGATTCCTATGGTCTGTCTGGCCACCGCGGCAACGGTCATCGCCAGCCAGGCCGTGATCTCCGGCGCTTATTCCCTTGTCCGTCAGGCGATGCACCTCAACCTGCTTCCGCGCCTGCGAATCCTCCACACCTCCGAAACTCAGTCCGGACAGATCTTCATGCCGCAGGTGAACAACCTGCTGTTCATCTTCGTGGCTGCTCTGGTGCTCTTCTTCCAAAACTCGAGCGGCCTTTCCGCCGCCTATGGCATCGCCGTGACAGGCGAAATGTTCATCACTTCGATCCTCCTGTTCATCGTGATGCGGCGGATCTGGAGCTGGAAGCTGGCGACGGCTCTTGCCGTCATCGTGCCGATGACACTGATCGACGCCGGGTTTCTAGCCGCCAACATTGCGAAGTTCGCAGATGGCGGATGGGTTCCCGTTGCGGTGGCGACGACGATGGCTCTCGTCATGCAGACATGGACGGCGGGGCGTCGGCTGCTTGCCGCCCGCACCAAGGCCGACGAAATCCCGCTTACGACAATTATCGACAACCTGGCCCGGAAGAAGCCGCCGACGGTGCCCGGGACGGCAATGTTCCTGACGAGCGACATCGAAGGCGCGCCAACCGCGCTCCTCCACAGTCTGAAGCACTACAAGGTGCTCCATGAGCAGAACGTCATTCTCAGCGTCGTGACTTCGACCACGCCGTTCGTGCGGGATGATGAGAAAATCTTTCTCGAAAGCTTCAATCGCCACTTCAGTCGGCTGGTGATCACGTTCGGCTACATGGAGACGCCCAACATCCCTCGTGCGCTCGTTCTCGCCCGCAAGCTTGGTCTGAAGTTCGACATCATGTCGACCTCATTCTTCCTTTCCCGCCGAACGATCCTCCCGTCGAAGAAGGGCGGCCTGCCTTTCTGGCAGGACCGGCTGTTCATCTCGCTTGCGCAAAATGCTAGCAATGCGACAGACTATTTCGGCCTGCCGTCGGGGCGAGTGGTCGAACTCGGGCTGCAGACATCCATTTAGCGGTACCGATGAGCGCCGGTCTCCCATCATGTTGCGAGGAACTCCGATCTTGTCCGTCTTCGATCTCATCTCGCTGCTTCTGGTTCTCACTGCCGGGTTCTCCTGGATCAACCATCGCTATTTCAGGCTTCCCCCCTCGATCGGGATCCTGGTGATGGGACTTGCGGCCTCAGCTTTGCTCGTCCTGCTGGAGCTTTCCATTCCAGACGTCTCAATCTACGCGGACGTAGCAGCCCTTGTGCGGCAGGTCGACTTTCAAACGACCGTCATGAACGGGCTTCTCGCCTTCCTCCTGTTTGCCGGCTCGCTCCATGTCGACTTTTCCGCCCTTCGCTCGCGTGTCGCGGTCGTTGGAGCGATGGCTACCATCGGCGTGCTCCTATCAACGGTGCTCATCGGCGTGGCGATGTGGGCCTTGGCGGCCCTGTTTGGCATAGAGCTGCCGTTCCTGTGGGCGCTGGTGTTCGGCGCGCTGATCAGCCCCACCGATCCCGTGGCGGTTCTCTCGACGCTCAAGGCCGTAAAGGTCCCGCAAGCGCTCGAGACGGACATGGCGGGCGAGTCGCTGTTCAACGACGGTGTAGGGGTCGTCGTGTTCACAGCGTTGCTGGCGCTGGCGAGCGACGGCGCAGACGTCGGCGCGGCGCAGGTCGCGGAACTCTTCGTTGTCGAGGCACTGGGAGGGGCAGTCGTGGGACTGATAACAGGTTACGCCGCATACCGGGCGATGAGGGCGATCGACGACTATCCCGTTGAGGTGTTGATTTCCATCGCACTGGCGATGGGTTGCTATTCCCTCGCCTCCGCACTGCATATGAGCGGCCCGATCGCCGTCGTGGCTGCCGGAATCCTGGTTGGCAACCGTGGTCCTAAGGACGCACTCAGCGACGTGACGCAGCGGTATCTCTTCGGCTTCTGGACGTTGGTGGATCAGATCCTCAACTCGGTGCTCTTCCTCCTCATCGGGCTTGAGGTTCTTATTCTTCGCTACGAGACGTCAATCCTGCCGCTCGCCCTCGCCGCCATACCCGTGGCGCTCGCGGCCCGCTTCGCGTCGACGATCATTCCCGTGACCCTCCTCCGCAGACACTACGACTTCGTCCGCGGTACCGTGATCATTCTTGTCTGGGGAGGTCTCAGGGGCGGCATATCGATCGCCTTGGCGCTGTCCCTTCCGGAAACGCCCTTCAAGGCGGCTCTGCTTGCAGCGACCTATGCCGTCGTGATCTTCTCGATCGTGGTTCAGGGACTGACGCTGGCGAAAGTCGCCAGCCGCGCGTTGCGGCCATCCGGCCCTTCGCTGTAAAGAATAACAGTAGCTTGAGTGGACGCCGGAATGAACATCAACAAGAAGTGGATACCCTTCGTAATCGTCATCCTAGCCCTCCTCGCAGTAGCGCAAATCGCCCTCGTGGGCGCGGGGGCGATGGGATGGTTCGGCTCGTAGCGAGATGGCCGTTCAGAAAGATAGCCGCCGAACCGCCCGGTCACATCGGCAACAACGGCTATTAGACCAGGCGGAAGCGAGGTGACGGCGCCATGAGGGTCGCCATTCATACGCTCGGCACGCGCGGAGATGTTCAGCCCTATGTCGCTCTGGCACTGGGATTGATCGAGCGAGGACATCGAGTACAGCTCGCTGCTCCGGTTCAGTTCGAGAGCATGGTGCTAGACCACGGCATCGCATTCGCCTCCCTTCCCGGAGAGTTTCTCGCTCTTCTCGATACTCCTGAAGGAAAGACGGCGATCGCCGGCAGCAAGGGCTTCAGTGCCGGCTTCAAGCTGCTCAAGTACGCCCGTCCGCTGATGCGAAGCCTGTTCGACGCGGAATGGAAAGCAGCCAAGGCCTTCACACCCGATATCTTCGTGCATCATCCGAAAGCAATCGCGGTGCCACACATGGCAGAGGCGCTTCAGCGCCCCGGCTTCATCGAGGCTGCTGCGAACAAACTGCATTGAGCCCCATGAATGGCGTCCTGCCCGGTCGAGAGGCCATTCGTGCCAAGCGGGCAAGATCGGGAGAGGGCGATAAACTACAGCAATGCCGCAATGTGCGTACGCGAAAGGTATGCTCGCCTACAAGATCGATGGCTTGCATTTCATGCGCGGTTCTCTCGATATATCTATCGATTGAGATCCAGCGCTTACGCAGCGGAAGGTCAATGAATGCTGTTTAGGAGACGGAAGCCGCTCTCACTGGCTCAGCGGATCCGTGCCGTCTTTTGGCCATCCAAGGGGCTATTGCGGTCCATCGTCGCCTTCGATAACAGTGCACCAATCTCCAGGCTGGCGACCTGATATCCATCGCTTCACCGGATATCCGTTCTCAGCTAGGCAGCAAGAGGGCGGACGTCGCCCTCCCCGATCACGCCGCCATCTTGCGGCAGCTATCGGCGCAATTGCGGCAGGCGTCGACGCAGCTTTGCATGTCGCCCACCCGCTCGCAGTCTTCGGCGCACTGGCCGCAGATTTCGGCGCATTCCCGGCAGACATGCTTGTGGTGCTCCGAGCCGATCAGCATAAAGTGCGCAGAGGTCCGGCAGATCTCCGCGCAGGCCATCATCAGCTTGAAGTGCGAAGGCTTGGTATGTTCGCCGCCCAGTTCCAAGCAGTGGCCCATCGCCATCGACAGGCATTCGCTGTAGCAGGCGAGGCAGTTGTCGATGCAGGTCTTCATTTCAGTCGACATGTGATGCATGGCTCAATCTCCTACTTGGCTTCCTTGTCCACCCACTTTGACATCTCTTCGATCTCCTTTTTCTGGGCTTCGATGACCTTCTGGGCCATCTGCTTAGCCTCATCATTGTCGCCGTACTTAAGCTCTACCTCCGACATGCTGATCGCGCCCATGTGGTGGGCGATCATGCCGCAGACGAAGGAGACGTCGGCGTCCTTCATCATCATCCCCTGCATCATGTTCATGTGCATAACCTTCATGCCGTCCATCGACGCCTTCTGGTAGTCGGTCATGTCGCCCATCGGCATGCCGCCCGAAGGCATTACCGCCTTCGACATGTCCATGCCTTGGGACTTGCACTTCTCCGGGTAGGCTATCGTCGACTGGGCGAAGGAGCCCGACGGCAGGATTGCGAAGGAGGCGGCGGCTGCCGCGCACAGGGTAAGCTCGGTTAACGTCTTCATCTTTCGATCTCCGAAATCTGGTTGAGGTTGATTGGTCTGTCTCGGCCTGGCGGAGATCGGGGCGGCGGGTCGATTGCGCGGATCAGAAGGTGCGGCCTGTCGACGGGCTGCGTCCGTTCATGCCTCTCCGGTTCGAAGCGCGGAGCCGCGACCTTGGCAAGTTGCGGAAGAAGCGGACAGCAGTGCACCGTCGAACAGCACCCGGTCTGCGGGTCGTCGGCATGCCCCGGATGGTGATCGCGGTGCGCGACAACGGCGCAGGCTGGCTTTGAAGAGTACTCGGCGCTGCGGCCACGTCAAAAGGATTCGCCGCAATGAGGATCGCGAAGACCAGAAGCTGAGTGTAGCGGAAGATGCTTCCAAGTCTCATTCGGCTGAGTTCCCTTCCGGCTCCGAACTGGGAGTCAGCAGAAATGTTCCAATGAAAGGTTGATCTGTAGCACGCAATTGTTTTGGCAACCGGGCGATGAGATAGCATTAACCGTCGCCGGCTAGTCTGCGCCTCCCGCTCGGAAATTTGATAAAACCTGACAATTCGCTGGTCCAGATAGGACTTCACTGGCTGATCGCCCTCCTGGTGCCGGTCCAGTATCTGAAGGGCGGCAGAGCATTGAGAGAACCCACCCCCCATCCAACATGGGCATGACGGCGGCGTACTGAGGCGTCGTCCAGCAGCATCTCCACAACTACTCAGGTGTGGCGACCGGACTGCTGGTGGGCCAGCGCTCGTCGTCATGCAGCAGGTGGCAATCACCAATGCCGCGGCTGGTTCGTCGTCTTCTTCAGACCCCCGAAACCAGCGCACCCAGCTCATGGATTGGGAGAGCAGCCGTGGCTCTTCACCACGCCTTCTACGCCGCGGGCGATCGACCTTGAAGCAAAGGTGCAATGAATCTGCGATCGCGACCCGGCATCAGACACAGGGACTCATGAGGTAAGGAGCGCCGTGTGTACGTTTTGACAGAAACTTCTGAAGCAGCACGCATTAATGAGCGTTGAAAGAGGTGTCCTTGTTGACGTGTTACTTTCATGCCACGCACATGGATGGTTCGGTATCGGAGACCGAGGGCCGGGAATTCCGCGATCTTCATGTCGCAACTGAAGAAGCAGAGGCTTCCTGGTCGCAATGGCGCTTTTGTCCAGAAGGCACAGAATTCCCCTTGGCATCCCGATCCGCGGCAAGGAGGGCACGATCTCACGAGATGTTTCCGTCGAAGCCGCCATCACCGAGATCGCCAAAAACCAGCAGGCGCGTGCTTCCACTTTGCTGGGTATCTCCGCAAACTCCGGAACTAATGCCGTCGGTGAGCGTAGGGGCATGCCGTACGGAGGCAATTTTGACACCGCGATCCTTCGATGCCTCTGTGCGACCAACTCCTTCTGTCGATAATCAGGTAGCCTTGACCGCGGACGTGTCGCCGATGGTCGGGATTACGAAGTGACGCATGAGGCGGCGAAGGAAGGCGCGTCTAAAGATGCCGCGAAGAAGACCGGAATGTCAGCAACACCCGCAAGAAGGCCGAAGACAAACTCGCGCCAGTTTGGGACTTTGTGCCGGGACGACGTGGGATTATATTACGCGCGGTGCGGGTCGGTGCAAGCTTTGGGCCCTGGGGCGGCGGCTCAAAGCGTATGATGATGGCGATTTCCGTTTAGTTGGACGGGCAGAGCCGACGGCTGCGGCGAGTTCTCAATCAGCCGCTCGTATTCCTGCTCTGGCACACCATAGCAGCCGCCTGCGATTTCGATCAGCATGTCGCGATCAAGGATGCGGACGTTACCGCGTGTCGATTTGATGGCGTGCATGCCTTCAAGGATGTGCAGCTCATCGGTGACGCCGGCTCGCCTGACACCCAGCATCAATGCCAGGAAATCATGCGTAAGCGGCAGATCATTGCCCTCGATGCGGTCGTGACACATGAGCAGCCAGCGCGCTAGGCGCTCATGCGTGTGGAATTTCGCCGCAGCCAGCGCCGTGTGGGCAAGCTGCAGCTCGCAGGTGTGGACATAGCGCAGCAGCAGTTGCCGCACATCCGCGTTCTCAAGCGTCGGAAGAAAATCCTCCTTAGCGACCTGAAGCCCGTGGCCTGACACTTGCATGAAGGTCTTATTTGGCGTCCGATCCACGCCGAGGATAACGGGGTATCCCGCAATCCCTTCGCGGCCGATGTGGCGGACTTCGAGGCTTCTGCCCTCGGCGCTCTCGGCGACCATCGAGGCGAGGCCGCTTTCGATAAAGCACACATGCTCGATTGGTTTGCGCGGCAGCACGAGTGGGCGTTTGACAGGAAGATCGACGGGTTCAAGGAACGGCGCGAGAAGCTCGAAGGCATCCTCCGGAAATCGCCGCAACAATCTGTTATTTACCCGCCTCCGCAGCAATTCAGTCATGACGTCACACCATCCGTTGGATGGTCAACGCGACGCCATGCCTTTCGTTCGAGGGCTTCAGGCTCTGTACGGTTTTGACATTCCAACGAGCGGTCACGGGTTTGCGCGAGGGCGCTATTCCAGGCCGACAGCCGACCGGAAAGGGACGGTTGCAACCAACGAGCCTTCGTCGGTCATGATCTCGAAAGTCGCTCCGTCTGCCGGATCGCCCCTGCGGATCCCCTCCGCCACGATTTCACGAGCGGCGGCGACCGCTTCCTCCCGTGCCTGTTCAGGCGAAGCCAAGTCGATGCCTTCTAAATCTTCCTCGAAGACATCGTTCCGGCGGATGTGGAAAAAATACTTCGGCATGGTTTGCTCCACCAACGAGAATCCCGCCGAACCTCTCGATAGCAAAGTTGTTCCACCCGGGCTGTCGATCGACCACATTCAAACCTAGCCGCATGAGACTCAGAAAAAAGCCCCGCGTAAAAGGCGGGGCGAGTTGGGGAAGTTTGGAGGAGTAGGCCGCGTAAAAGGAAACGGATGCGTGGCCCATCCGCCTTACTCTCGGCGGCCACTCTTGTTCCTTCGTCGGCAGATTTAAAACAGGAGGCCGCGCAGAGCGTTACCGAAGGCATTGGATGAGAGGAAACACCAAACAACCTTGCCTCTGCGCGGCCATTCCCCTGGGAGGGGTGGACCGCGAAGAGTGCAAAGGGCGTTGTGCAAGGAAACATGGCTTCCCCTCCCGCGATCCGCCTTTCTAACCGGGCGCGTGCGATACCGGTTCCTGCGCGATTCCGTACCAATCGTTATAGAAGCGGATCGCCGCAACTGTGCGCAACCGCTTGGGAGGTTAATGCACTACCGTTTCCTTATCGCGATCCGGTGAGCTGTTGCGACACTCAAGGAGGATGATAATGGCTGACTTCAATCTGTCACTCCAGATAGACGACGTGAACGTGCTTTCGGATGCCATTCGGATTTGGTGCCGGCACAATCACGCCGCGCCAACGGAACAAGCAATGCAGCTGCTTTGCAGCGCGGCGGTCGACCTCTATAATCAAGGACACAGGACGCGCGAGGAACTTGTCACGCTGCTGATCGTGAAGTTTGATAGCGCTCACTCGCTGAAGGTAAACGCGCCATCGTCCGCGTCTCATCATTGAGAGTGATATCGGTCATGAATGCGGAACGCCGGCATTCGTCAATAGGTCAAAACCAGTCGTTCTCCGATCCAGGCTCGGCGGCCATCCGGTGGGAGGGGAAGGGCAAGGGGGCTCCCCTCGCCTGCCTGGGAATGATCTATCCGCTCCGAGGACTGGGAACGAATCTCCTCGCCCGATGACAGGTGTTCCTGACGACGCATGATTTTTCATTAGGCGTTGCCTGGTCGCCTTGAAAGGACTCGAACTTTCGGCATCCTCCGTCTTTGAGCTAACTAACTGATGTGATTGAAGCTCCAAGCTGTAAGCAGCCAGTTGGAATAGATGATCACTCCAAATAGGATTGATCAGGCGCAGAGCGCCAACCCGTCCTAAAGTTTAGCTCCGTTAACATCTGAAAGCTGTTGCACCAGCGCACTTCCAGATCATTGCAGACGTCCGGTATACGGCGGTTTGCCCGTTTAGTGCTCGGCTTTGATGCCTCGACAGTAACGACAATTCGATCCAGCCGATGGGCCAAGGCATGGGCAATCAGGAATGGGTCGCGGCCGACCTCGATGATCTCTGCATCATTGAGGTCGGGTGCATATTTTTCGATGACTATCTGAACAAGGGCTGGATTGACGTCCTCATCCAGCTTGAGCGCATCGTAATTGTCGCCGTCTTTCAGCCATTGCGCCAGTTCCGACCCTTCGGTGATCTCTTCCAAGATTTCGACCGGGATTTTCAGCGCGCCAATCTCGCCCATATGCACGAGCCAATCCCAAAACTCAGGAACACGCTGAATCGGATAGTAGAGATTGTGCGCTGTGATGAGGACGTTCGCGTCGAGAAGATGCACGCGACCCCCTTAAATCACGCCATCGGTCAGCGAGAACACGTTGTTCGGCTTCACGCCAAGAATCGCCGCGGCTTTGGAAGGCGACAGGGCCCCGTCCGCCAGCATCCGTTTCGAAAGACTCAGCAGGCGATTGCCAAGCCTATGGCGGCGGACGAGATAGTAACTCGGTCCACTTTCATTTTCGCGCGCGCGTGCTCTTTGAGCCGCCTTGTTGTTCAGCCATTGCTGGCGGAAGACAGCCGTCACCGACGACCACACTGCATGGTCGATGATTCCTGCGCGATAGAGCTTGTAAGCAACCATAGAATCGCTGACCTGCCGCAGCTCCGCGATTGCGCTAACCCGCGCCATCACAACGTCCTGGGACGCACCTCGCAACGCAACCTCGCCTGCGATCTCGGCCGAAGGCAGCAGGATACGACCCGCCACATCGTTGCAGAAAGTTTCAATGGCAGATGTCGGCCGGCCTCCGCTCACCCCCGTCTGGCCGAGCCAGATATGGGCAAGCTCGTGCAGCAACGTGAACGACCATGCCTGCTCGCTGTCCTGGTCATTGATCACCACGAAGGGCGCAACCTTGTCCGAAAGCGCGAAGCCTCTGAATAGCTCGACATTGAGCGCACTGTGGTGACTGCCGAGATTGCCAATCAACAGTACGAAAATACCTGTTCCCTCGGCGCGTTCGCGAAGGTAGGCGAAGCCACGGGAGGTGCCTCGACCACTGCCGGATCGGAAAGACTGGAGATTGAAACCCAAACGTTCGCTGATCGCCGCAGCCAGACCCTCTGCTCCGCGGCGATAGTCATAGGAAGCAACGAATTCGAGCGGTTCGGCCTCCTCCTCACTCTCCAGCAATGACCGCACCATTTCTTGGCGAGCACGGACCTCGCGAAGTAGCGTATCGACGAGGGCTGCATCGCGTTGTGCATATTCGTCGGGAAGCGTCCGGAAATCTTCGCCACGCGCCGCGGTTGCCGGCGGTTCAGCAAGATAGAAGGTGAGCAGCGGCCGACGGTACTGTGTCGACATTTTGATCAACTGCGGGCGGGTCGGCTCAACCTGTCCGTCTTCAAGCATGGCAAGGCGATCGCTGCCCGCAATACCGCGTGCATCGCCAATGCCGAGCTTGTCAGCAGCATCTTCTACAGTGAGCCCCGCAGTCTCGCGTGCCCAACGCAGAATCAATGGGTTGACCTTTGGCACCTTTCACCTCTGTTCGGGCAAGCGCATACTTCGTTTCATTCGACCATGCAATCGTTGCGAAAGATATAGGGTTTCGTCAAGTTGTGCCCAAGACCGACCTGCACACTATGGCCGGAAACGATTACCGGAATGATGTCGACATTGCGGAGACCTACCGGCGGGCTCTCATGCGCGGGGAAAGCCGGATCCAAACGCGTTCCCTGTCAGCGAACTTCTGGCTCTGTCCTGCACGATTCTCAAAGGAGGGAATATCTTCGTCTCGCGCCACTGGAGCAAAAAGTTCACACATTGCTCTTGAAGAGATCCGAGCGCCAGACCCATCATGTCATCGTGTGCGGCGTAAAACCGATTTATCGAACCCAGCGGTCTAACCATCTCGTCCTTCAGGAAGACCAGCCCGAATTGTAAACGGCTCATCGTCTGCGGCCATTCGGCCCCCAATGCTTCAGTTCGTGATTTGGGATAGCCGTTCGAGTTCGGCGTCCATTAGCTTTCGGATTTCTTCAGGAGACTGATCGACAAAAACCAGTCTGGCGTTCTCTCTGAGCAAGAATAATCCCGTCTGATGCCCGCGCGTAATCGTGCCGTCGCTCAACTTCGCGAACATCCTATCCTCCAAAGGTGGCAACCCCGAACCGCAGCAAAAAATCTAGGGGCGGTTCCAAACACATCCAGCATGTCTCCTTGGTCGGTGCGCCTCAAAAGGAACTCTTGGCGGGCCGGTTTGGGAGTTGGCGCGCGGGGACGACGCGGGATTATGCTTGCGGTGCGGGAGGGCTCGATGTTTGGTCCTCGGGCGACTGCTCAAAACGTATGATGATGGCGATTTCCGTTTAGGTGGACGGGCAGGGTCGACGGCTGCGCAAGTTCTCTATCAGCCGGTCGTATTCCTGCTCCGGCACACCATAGCAGCCGCCGGCGATTTCAATCAGCATGTCGCGGTTCAGGATGCGGACGTTGCCGCGTGTCGATTTGATGGCGTGCATGCCTTCGAGAATGTGCAGCTCATCGGTGACGCCCGCCCGCCTGACGCCTAGCATCAGCGCTAGGAATTCGTGCGTCAGCGCCAGATCATTGCCATCGAGGCGGTCGTGGCACATGAGCAGCCAGCGGGCCAGCCGCTGATGCATGTTGAATTTTGCCGCTGCCAGTGCGGTGTGGGCAAGCTGCAGCTCGCAGGTATGCACATAGCGCAGCAGCAACTGCCGCACCTCAACGTGTTCAAGGATCGGAAGAAAATTCTCGGTGGCCACCTGGAGCCCGTGGCCCGGCACCTGCATGAAGACACTGTTCGGGGTTCGGTCGACGCCGAGGAGGACAGGGTAGCCGGCGATGCCCTCGCGTCCGATGTGGCGGATTTCAACGCTTTTGCCGTCGGCGCTTTCCGCAACCATTGAGGCGAGGCCGCTTTCAAGAAAACAGACATGCTCGATCGGCTTGTGGGGCCGGAAGATCGATGGGTTCCAGTATCGGCGCCAGAAGGTCGAAGGCATCCTCCGGAAACCGGCGCAGCAATCTGTTCACAATCCTGCTCTGCCTGATGAATGTCATGATTTCACCACATGTTGAGTAGTCAACGAGGAGCTACCGCAATCGTTTCGGGGATCTCACGCTCTGTCCGTTTCTGACAATTGGGAGGGCTTTTCAGCCTGCGCCAGGGCTAATCAACTGAGGACCGAAGAGAAGGGAACGATTGCCACCAACGTGCCGTCTTCCGTCATGATCTCGAATACGTCTCCGTCTGCGGAACGGCCGGCACAGATCCGCTCCGCCACGATTTCGCGGGCGGCGGCAATTGCTTCCTCGCGTGCCTGTTCAGGTGTGGCCAGGTCGATACCCTCCACGTCTTCCTCGAAGACATCGTTCCTGCGGACGTGGAAAAAATACTTCGGCATGGTTCGCTCCATCAAGAGAACCGCCCAACCTCTTGATAGCAAAGTTGTTCCTCAATCAACCTCACTCAAAAGCTAGCCGCAAAATCTCATGAAAAGAGCCCCGCGCAAAAGGCGGGGCTAATTGAAGTTTACAGGAGAGGACCACGCGAAGGAAACGAAGCGTAGCCCGCTCGTCTTACTCTCGGCGGCGGCGCTTGTTCCTTTACCGGTGGGAATTAAATCAGGAGGCCGCGCAGAGCGTTACCGAAGGCGTTGAGTGAGAGGAAACACCAAAAAACCTTGCCTCTGCGCGGCCAATCCCCTGAGAGGGGTAGATCGCTGAGAGTGCAAAGGGCGTTGTGCAAGGGAACATGGCTTCCCCTCCCGCGATCCGACACCCTAACTGCGTGCGTGCGATAGCGGTTCCTGTGCGGTTCCGCACCAATCGTTAGAGCAGCGTATCGGGCTGACTTGACCGAGGATCGGGGCAACCGTGCGCAATCGCACTAATGGTTGGCCTTGGGAGGTTAATGCACTACGGTTTTCCTTATCGCGATCCGAGCGAGCTGTTGCGAGGCTCAAGGAGGAAGATATGGCGAACTTCAATCTCTCACACAAGATAGATGACGTGGACGTGCTTTCGGATGCCGTTCGGACCTGGTATCGGTATAATCACGCCGCGCCAACGGAACAATCAATGCAGCTGCTTTGCAGCGCGGCGGTCGACCTCTATAATCAAGGACACAGGACGAGCGAGGAACTTGTCACGCTGCTGATCGTGAAGTTTGATAGCCTTCATTCGCTGAAGGTAAACTCGCCGTCGTCCGCGTCTCATCATTGACAGTGATATCGGCTATGACTGCGGAACACCGGCATCCGTCGACCGCGCCGCTGAATACAACGCGCAGGCCCTTGAGGCAGCCACGATGGTAAAGTGGTTTACCTCGTCGACGCTGGAGACATCACCCATACCAACATCGCTGAAGCTTCCCCGGACGAGGCACTATCGATCTATGATCTGAAACTCCATGTCCTAAGCTCCGGTGACGGCTTCAACCTCGAGACCCGTCGGCCGGACCACGAGACCGCCGCAGTCTCTCTTGAAAAAGGGTCTTAACGCTGTGCGGCGGCCTGCCCAGTCTGCGACGGCGAATTAAAACGTTGGATCCGGCCCGACCGTCGTTCGCAAGTTCCTTTGCCGACCCAGCGGCCCTCCCGAACGACGTTTTGATGCTTGCCTGACCAAGGTACCGAAGGCTCGAGGCAGGGGCCATCCATGGCGGTTACCCTCGCAACCAGCAAGACGAACAACGGCTCGAGCTCGCACGTCGGAAGCGGTTCGGATCCCGAAGGCAGGCAAACTGTCAGTGATCAAACTAGCGCGCTCCGTTCAAGCTGATCGATCACCAAATCGGCTGTCGAATTCGATGTTCCAAAACAGCGGTAGAGGGCACAATAGGGCCTCTTCTGTTCTACGTGCTCGTGAGGTTGGATGACGCTGTCATTTGCTGGCGGTTTCAAACATCATCAGCACGATGGCAAATACGCAGAGTAGGCAGACTGACCAGGTGAACGCCGAATTCAAAAACAGCAGGGCCAGCTTTCTCATGTGACCGTGAACGTAGTCCTCGATGATGGTCCTCATCCCGATCTCCATGTGAATGGCGCTCAGGATAACGAAGGCAAGCAGGGGCGGGCCTACCCAAAAACTTCCAACGGAAAGGACGAGAAAATCGCGGTCGCGACCGAACAAGTATATCCCAAGGCCCACGATGTAAGGCGTCAGCACACCGATTGCGATGCCGGAAGCCTGCTTCAAAACATAGGCCTTCGTTCCACCGTGCGCCGATCCCAGGCCACGAACTCGTCCCAGCGGTGTTGTCATGACTACTCCAAACCTAGGCTCCGCCGCATAATGAAGCCATTCTTCCGTGCAGCCGGTCAACCTTACTGACGGCTTCGTACGAAAAGCGACAAAGCCGCATGTCCGATTTGACATTGCAGATATTCGGGGGAGGCCCATGGACGAAGTACGCGGTATGGCGGAGGGGCATATTCATGCCGTTTCCGTTTTCGATCGCGGGTCACGGGCAATGCTTAGTAGCAGTTTCTGCTTTCAGGCTGCTCGAGTGGTGCTCATCACCCGTAGGGACAGAGGCCGGCGAACCCGCGGGCGCCTGTCATCTATCAGAGCTGCTCCGTCTGCGCACCGTTATTGGCTTTGCCGGACCCAGCATTGGTTTCTGTCCAAGCGCTGCCTTCATTGGGATGGGATTGAATTCGCCTTCTCCATCCAAGGAGGAACCCTGCGACCACTGGCCGCCGACGGGATCGCTGCCATCAGCCTGAATAGCTGAATCCCTGCTGTTTTAGCTCCGCCATGGAGAATGATTGACCACATCAGAAAACCCGAATTTCTGATTGGAGTGGAATAGCGCCCTTGTATGGGAGAGGATCGAGTTCGTTGGCCGGCGGGGCAGAGACCCGCTTCCAGTTCCGCCGGATATTCAACGAGGCGAACCGCCTGCGAGGCGACACGTCGGAAAACCTCATCGCATTGCTCGAATCTCGCCTCGACGCGATCGTGTACCGCGCGAAATTCGCACCGACCCCGTTCGCAGCGCGTCAGTTCATCAACCATGGCCACGTCATTGTCAATGGCATGAGAGTGAACATCAGCTCCTATCGTTGCAAAGCGGGAGACGTCATTGAGGTGAGGCCAAAATCCAAGCAGTTGGCCGTGGTACTGGAATCCGTCGGGCTCGCCGAGCGTGATGTGCCTGACTATATAGCGGCTGATCACAATAAGATGACGGCAACATTTTCTCGCGTGCCCGCGCTGGCCGATGTGCCCTTCGCGGTTATCATGGAGCCGCAGTTGGTGGTCGAGTTCTATTCCAGATAAAGCATTTTCTGGGGCTCGGCTTTCGGAGGCGCCGCCGAGCGAGTACTTCGTCCTTGCAGAAAAGACGCAGGTCATTCGCTTATCGTCGCAGGTGCCCGGGGCATGCCTCGGCTGTCAACGCCTGCAAGCCGGAGATCAGCCCTCACCCACCGACCTTTGAGTCACAAATCCCAATACTGCAACGAACCTTCTGGATTTTGCCGCCATATATCAAGACGTTGGCGCCGTACCGGAGGGTTTTCAATAGCGTCGAGGAGGCGGAGCGCAGCCTGGCGTCCCGCTTCCCACCTCATGTCGTGAGACCGGCGGGAAAAGTCGAAGGTTTTCAGTCCGACTTCTTCTGATTGAATACCATACGCGACGTGTATGACCGTGATTGGAGGCCCGTCGCGCGCGCCGCCAAGCAATGTTTTCAGCTCCCTCAACGCACGCCTGCTCTGGCTTCCGAACAGCACGTCGGTCGCCCGGCGTACCGTTTCGTCCAGTGAAGGTCGCGAGGCGATTGAAGCCAATGTCGAACAACCTCCGCTTCGCGAGATGATGAATCCGGGCGAGAAGTGAACCGAACGTTTTGATGGCAGCCTCATGCGAAAGTGGCCCCAAAGGGCACTTTGCATCGCGTTGTCCACCCGCCGCCGAAAATCGTCGACAATACTTTTACCGATTGCACCCTGAAACCGTCCAAGCAGAAGCACTCTCGGCCGCCATGATATCTCACCGTGCTTGCAGAGAATTGTGCGCTTTCTGACCCAGCGCCAAAAAAGTCGTCACCCTGCTATTTTGCACCAATAAGATAGGCGGGATAGGGGACATGACGCTTCAGAAGCAACATACGCGAGTCGATCCAGCCGACTTGGGTGGCGAGATCTATCGGCATATTATCGAAAGCGCCACCGAGTACGCCGTGATCGCGACCGCCCTCGATGGCACCATCACCACATGGAGTGCCGGCGCCAGCAATCTTCTTGGCTACACGGCGGAGGAAGCGGTAGGACAAAACCTCGCCATGATTTTTTCGTTCGAGGATCAGTTGCAGGGCGTTTTCCATGCGGAAATTCGCGGTGCCACGCAAAATGGCCGTGCCGACGACAATCGCTGGCATATTCGCAGGGATGGCAGCCGCTTTTGGGCGTCCGGCCTTCTTATGCCTCTAAGGGACGACAATCAGGTCACGGTTGGCTTTGTCAAGATTTTGCGTGATCGCACTCAGTTCCTCGAACAGGACGAAACCGTGCGCTCCAGCGAGGAGCGGCTGCAACTGATTCTGGAGAGCGCAACTGACTACGCGATCTTCACCCTCGACGATGAAGGCGCCCTGTTGACCTGGAATGCCGGCGCGCACCGCATTCTGGGCTACGAGCGTGATGAGATCATCGGGCGGGACGCCCGGATCCTGTTCACGCCTGAGGAACGACAGGCAGGCGCGCTCGAATGGGAAATGGAAACTGCAAACAAGGAAGGCCGAGGCGAAAACGAACGCTTCCACGTTCGCAAGGACGGCTCCCGGTTCTGGGGCAGCGGCTTGACGATGCCGCTCAAGGCGCGGCACGACAAGATCGGCTATCTCAAGATCATGCGGGATGACACCGAACGGCATCTCGCCGAGGAACATCAGCAGGTGATGATGCGGGAAATGAGCCATCGCGTAAAGAACAGCCTGATGCTGGTAACCGCAATGCTTTCCATGCAAGCCAGGGCAACCGATATTCCTGATGTCAGGCGGGTTTTGACGGATGCGGAAACCCGGGTGGCGACCATTGCAGCCGTCCATGACCATTTGTGGCGGCAGCCTGATCTCGAGACCATCGACCTAGCCGCGTTTCTTAAGGATCTTTGTAGCCGTCTAGCGCAAACATCTATCCGGCACACACTCTCTTTTGAAGGCACTCCCTGCCGGATAGACACTGACCGCGCCATCCAGGCAGCCCTTCTTGTCAACGAGCTTGTGACGAACGCGATCAAGCATGCCTACCCATCAGGAGGCGGCAGAGTTGCCGTCTCGATCAACGCCATCGACGCCGTGATCTCCCTCACCGTTTCGGATGAGGGCGTCGGATTGCCAGACGACTTCGATCCGCACGAAAGCTCAGGAAGGAGCCTTGGAATGAGGGTCGTCAAAGGGTTGGTAAGACAGCTCCAGGCAGAGTTTATCGTAACGCGAACTGAGCCAGGAACTGCGTTGATCACGAAAATTCCGTTGAGTTCGTGACACTTCCGAAGGCGATCCGGGGGGCTTTCTGCCAAAAATATTTACATGAAGAAACGGGAGCCGGAGCTCCCGTCGATCAGATGTGTCTTGTAGAACTTTCAGCCGCAACTTCGCCGACGGAAAGCGCCCTGAAGAACGGCACAAGTTGATAGAGTGCCGACAAACCGACGAGAACGTAGACAATGGTGGCGAGCGCGCTGTCACGACCAGCGAATATCGTGGCGACAAGGTCGAAATCGGCAAGGCCGACAAGAAGCCATTTGATGCCGCCGACAATGATCAAAAGCAATGTGATGAGGTTGATCGCTTTCACGAGAGATCTCCTTTGCAATACGGTTTGTGTGGAGGTTTCAACAAGGGCATCCGCCCTTCTGTCACGGGTTCATCCTGCCGAGCGCTTTGGCCGCTTATCTTGTTGGGCGAGTTCCCTGTCGACGATTTGTTCGGATCCTTCCGCCGGGTCTTCACTTGCAGACGCTTCGGTGCGATCGGCGGATTGCTCATCAGCCTCGTTTATCCCTGCCTTGTGCCAATGATCGAGATCGCGCCCTTCGGGGCGACCCTCTTTCTCCCACAAGGCGTATGCTTTTGCGTGTCTGTCCGTTTCATCGCTCATGTTTTTTTCCCTCCAGAAATTAGCCTGTGAGGGAAGGCGATGGCGCCTTCCCCGATCGCCATGTTCAGTCAACGGTTGTTGCCGCCGCTGGACGACTGGCCGCCCTTCTTGCCGGCTTCAGATGCACGCTCGGGGTCGTTCGCGAAGTTTCCGCCCGACGCCTGGCCGCCCTTGCTGGCAATGTCGCGCTGTTTGTCATCGTCCATGGACGCGAAGCCGCGCTTGGACGTGTCACCACCCGACTGATTTCCGTTCTGAGAGTTTGGCATAATTTTCTCCTCTATTGTGCTGGCCCATTCCAGCACGGAGAAGCAACTTTGCTCTGCCAAAACAGTTCCTCGACCGTCAGAAACCGCACAATTCCGTATCACCGTTCCAGGGTCGAGCAGCGTCGTGTCGCGAGCCTCCGGTATTCAGATCGCGACCAGCGCCACTGTGCGCTTCCGCAACGACCGGAACCAACGTCCCTCAGGGTGGTTTGCAGAAATTCACAATCGCCCATCAGAAGGCACATGGAGGGATAGGCATGCGATTGATGGCGACGATACTCTACGGGTTTGACGATCATGTCGTCAGCAACGTTTGATGCCAAAGCCCTTAGAGAAGCCTGTCGGAGCTTCGAAGCCAAGTATGGCATCGAGGCATTCCTCGATGCGATGGCCGAAATCATGCAGGACCGCGTTGGTGGCCACGGCCTGACCATCGACTTCTTTGACGACGAAATTGGAGATCAATATGGAGAACGAGGCGAAGGCCGTGGTGATCACCGGAGCGTCAAGCGGGATCGGGCAGGCCACCGCTGAGGCCTTCGCACGTCAGGGCGCCAAGCTCGTGATTGCCGCGCGGAATGCGGCCGCACTTCAGTCTGTGGCAAACACGTGCCGCGAGCTGGGTGCCGACGTCCTCGTCGTGCCGACCGATGTGACCGATGCCGATCAGGTCAAGGCACTCGCCAAGGCGGCGCTGAGCTTCGGCGCGATCGATGTCTGGGTCAGCAATGTCGGCGTCGGCGCGGTTGGCAAATTCCAGGACACACCGATCGAAGCGCACGATCAGGTGGTCCGCGCCAATCTCATCGGCCATATGAACGATGCTCACGCCGTCCTGCCGATTTTCCTGAAGCAAGATCGCGGCATATTCATCAACATGATCTCGCTCGGCGGATTCGCGGCGGCGCCCTATGCCACGGCTTATAGCGCCAGCAAATTCGGGCTGAAGGGATTTTCGGAAGCGCTGAGGGGCGAACTGGCGGATCATCCGAACATCCATATCTGCGATATCTACCCGGCATTTATTGATACGCCGGGGATCAGCCATGGGGCCAACTATACCGGCCGCCAACTTTCGGCTCCGCCACCGGTTTACGACGCGCGCAAGGTCGCCGACGCTGTCGTGAGGGTGTCCCGGCATCCAAAGGCGACAACGACAGTGGGTGCAACGGCAGAGCTGATACGCTTTGGACATTTCTTTGCGCCTAGCTTGAGCGCGCGGTTCATGAACTGGTTCATGACGACTTACTTCAAGCTTGCGGACACGACGCCGATTACCGATGGCAATCTCTACGCTCCTTCATCTCGGCCCGGCGGCATTGATGGCGGATTACGTTCCGGCAGGCAGCGCGTGGCGCTAGGTGCGGTGGCTGCCACCGCGGCCATAGCGCTCGGTCTCTTCACATTGGCAAACGCATACAGCCGCAACAGGCATCGCAACCAATGGAGATAGAGAATGACGCGCGCTCAATAAACGCAGATCCCACTGGTCTCTCTCAGCCCGGATAATCGCATGACGACTTACGCGCCTCTCGATATCCTGAAGCCAGTAGGCGACGGCATCTGGATCGTCGACAGCGGGCCGCTCGCCGCTGCCGGAGCCATCCCTTTGCCCATTCGCATGACGGTCATGCAGTTAGGTGACGGCAGTATCGTCCTGCATTCCCCGACGCGCTACGATATCAGCCTGCGGCAAGAGATCGAAAGCCTTGGGGCCATCCGGCATATTGTCGCGCCGAACAGCGCACACTGGAGTTTCGTCAAGGACTGGAAGGGACGCGTCCCGGACGCGCTCGCCTGGGCGGCCCCCGGTTTGAGGCGGCGTCGCCAAGTAAAGAAAGCTCGCATTCCGTGGCATGGCGACCTTGGCGCCAAATCCCCGGCGCACTTCGCGCCTGATATCGATCAGATCGAGGTACCGGGGATCGGCGGGTTCTTTGAAGTCTGCTTCTTTCACCGGAAAAGCCAGAGCCTCGTCGTGACCGATCTCATCCAGAACCTTGATGATCATCATCAGTCTGCGATGATGCGACTGTTTTCAAAGCTGGTTGGCGCGCGAGACCGTGCGCCGATCTATTTGAGGGCTGTCGTACGCTTGAAAGGCGAGCCGGCCAAGGCAGCAGCCCGGCAACTCGTGGCGTTGGCACCGAAGCGGGTAATCTTCAGCCATGGTCGATATTTTGATGAAGACGCGTCTGCGCGTTTGCGCAAATCGTTCGAATGGTTGGTTTAAGCTGTGTCATATCCTGTCAACGACACACCAGCTTGCGAGTGGTTGCTGGCAAATTCCTCTACCTTCCGGAATGGGAGCGCCCCGGGCATCGCTGCTCGCTTGGGTAGAGCTTCGATCGCCTTGCTGTAGCGGACCATTGTAGCGAGGTCTGCCGGGAACCGGTCTCGATCGACGCCGAGCAGATCACCGCGATTGCGGGCGCGGTCGAGAACACCCTGCCAATCCGAAATCGTTGCCTGTCCGACGGCTTCGACGCCGTTCGGAAACACTGTTATGAAGATGTCGTCGAAGGCCGCCCCGTCGTTAAGATAGTCATGCAGCGCATCGACCGACGGTTTGGCATTGAACACAAGCCAGAACGGCACTGAGCCCGTTTTGAGGGCCAGCCACGGGTCGAGCAGCATGAAGGACTCTGCGAGCAATCGCTTCGGCGGGATTCCGATCCTGCCATACCATTTCCTGTAGAAATCGGCGACGAAGACGCTCAGTTGTTCCGGTTGTTCAAAGGACAGCGTTCGAATATTAGCACCCGCAGCCTGGCCGATCGAAAGAAGATCGGGCATCAGCCCCGGCTCGAACCCCCACTCTGCCTCTACGGTCTGATCGTCCGCGGCTGGTGGATCCCACTTCGACCGCTTGTCTCCAAAGCTCTTTAGATAGGCTTCGACGCGATTGCTGCCGTTGTAATATTCATCAAGGCTTGCACCGCCGACCCCACCGAACTGGAACACAGCGTCGTTGCTGATCCGCCGCACCGGCCATTGCAGCTGGCAATCGACGATCAGCAGTGTCCCACCGGGCTCCAGGTTAGTTTCGATAAAACGGCGGTATGCAGGCGGCAGTCGTATGAATTTCTGGCGAAACAGGCCCATATGGCGCAATACCAGGCGGTCCTGGTTGGAATCGTGCATGTAGTGGATCGCGACATTCTTGTTACGCGCGAGGAGCTTCTCGACGACAGGCATGCCGACCTCAAAGCCTTTTTGAGGATCGTCAGGATCGACGCCCGTATGCCGTACCGGCGTCAGGAACGTCTGGGGAAGCCAGGGCGCGCCCAGTGCAGCGCAGAGATGCATCAACGCGCCATTCGACGAACCAATAGCAATTACCGGATAACGCCGTTGCGGATACAGGCCGACAAACCATTCGGCCACTTCATCGCTGCTGACGCTGTTCACCTTCTTCGGAGAGACCGCATAGGTCAGGCTGCTCAAGGCGAAGAAGCCACGTCTCGCCGGCTTCGGCAAATGGTTGAGCACCGGTGCGAGCCGCCGCGTGATCCATGGCTCACCGAGGGACCTGAATGGTCTGCCGTGCAAAAAACTTGCCAATGAGCGCGCCATCGTGGCGGCTGAATCGAACAGGGCAATACCTGCCGGTGGCTTCATGCGGCAGCACCCTGCCGATTTGAAAGGCGAATCTCGATTTCAAAATGATCAAGGCTGCCAGGAAGCTGTTCGGGATCAAGTGATGGTTCGACGACACTGATCGTCGCCTTCGACAGTATCGCACCCATCGCCAGGCTGGCGACCGTGGGAACGAGGTTATGCGCTGGGCAAATCGCGGCCCCACCGCTGAAGGGAACCAGACCCTCGGAGGGCTTCGATTCCGTATCAAACCATGTCGTCGGGGACATTCGATTGGCGATGTCGAGACGCTCGTCGTTGCGGTGGAAGAACGGAGCAAATATGATGATGCCGGTGCCTTTCCTGATCGTCTGGCCGCCGATGATGTGATCCTCGGTCAGCTCTCGCAGAATGGCGGGGGTTGTTGGCCACAGCCGCACGGCGTCGATGAGAACCGCGCGGGCAAAGGGACGATCAGCAGCCGCAGCGTCGGCTTCCTCCACGGCCCTGGCCTGCTCGTCCGGCTGGCACCCAAGCAGAGCAAGAGCTCTGAATGTGGCGATGCCGGCGGCATCGAACGCGAAAAGCCACTGTGCCACCTGGCTTTCAGGCTCAACCTCCGCCCGGTTCGGAAGCCTCGATATCAAACTGTCCGGCTCAGGCTGTCGCAGGTATTCGGCCACGCGCTTTTGATAGCGCTTAAGTTTGCCATTGTTGGCAAAGGCTGCGAATGCCCAGTTGGCTCGCCGGCGTAGATCGTCGAGATCGTTGGTGAGTTGCTCATCTTCGCGCGCGCTGTCGCCGAGCACAATTCTTCGGACAATGCGGAACCATGGTTGGGAAAACTCATCCCAGCTAACGTATCGAACACCGGTGTCAGCGAGCGGCAAGAGCGCCTGGAGCTCCTCTCGGACAATACGGTCAAAATGCTCGACGAAGGGATGCACCCGCTCGTTGGTCGCCAAGGCGTGTTCGTGGAGAGGACGGAGTTCAGCCCGTCTGGCGGCGTTCGAGATCAGCACATTGCCCGGTTCGAAATGCGCGAGGGCTGATCGCTTCTCTTTCGACGCCGGTGTGAAAGGCATGGGTGTTCCCTCCAAGGCCTCTGCGACATGGTGGGGATCGAGAAGCAAAAGCTGCGGCCGGAATGGCAGTGGCACAAGCAGAGGCCCACGACCGTATGTCTTCCGCAAACGTTGCATCAACCGGACAGCCTTGACGTCGAGGTCACGCCGCTGCGCCAAAGCCTCCATCGACGAGCGGCGCTTGATCACGCCTTTGGCGATCGTCGGCGCCATCACCGTCCTGATGATCCTAAATGTGTCGAGGAGGCTAGCCCTTGCCGTCGTCACCGGTTCTACGCGTGCTTCCATGTTCTTCCCTGCCCGCTTCATTTCCTCTGGGAACTTTGGGGACAAGCTTTAGTTCCTCCTCAATGTTCCAAGGAAACACGCCATGCTGACATTCGAGGAAAATGGGCACGGTGAACCGCTCGTCCTGCTTCATGGCCTTGGCGGAAGTGCCCGCTCCTGGGACTTGCTCGTCCCGGAACTGCAGAAGCACCGGCGGCTTATCCTGCTGAACCTTCCGGGCCACGGAGGATCACCGCTCACGTCAGACGCCGCCACATTCGATGGCATGGTTGCAGCGGTAGAGGCGTTTCTGGAAACGCGAGGGATCACCTCCATTGACGTCGTCGGCAGTTCTCTCGGCGGCCGGATCGTTTTGGAATTGGCGCGGCGCGGACGCGTGCGCTCTGCCATTGCGCTTGATCCAGGCGGTTTCTGGCACGGCTGGGAGCGGCATTATATCTTTGCCAGCCTGATGGGCACGATCAAACTGATACGTGCGCTTGGCAGTCAAAGAAAAATTCTCGCCAAGCCTGGCATTAGATCGGTTTCGATCCGCCAGCTCTCCCACAAACCCTCTGCACTCAGTCAGCCATTCGTTGAGCAGGAAATCCGCAGCTGCGCAGCGGCCTCAAACTTCGAGGATATCGTGCGGGACCTGACATCCATCCCGCCGCAAATGGGGCCGGCCGCCGATAATGTCCAATCCGTTGCAATCGGTTGGGGTCGCCAGGATAAACTTTGTTTCCCCGGCCAAGCCATCCGAGCACAGACGGCGTTTCCCGGTTCCATATTGCGATGGTTCGACGCGTGCGGTCATTTTCCAATATGGGACCAGCCGTCGCTGACGGTACAGTTCATTCTCCAATGCCTCGACCTGGAAAGGAACAGCGATGAACAACGAGCTTCAATGCAGCAAGGAATTTGAACAACGCCTTTGGAACATCCGCGATATCCTTCATGGTGCGGTTCAGGATAGCATTGCGCATCAGCAGCAGAGCGCAGGTCTCGCCACCAAAAAGGCATATGAGGAGCTTGCGGGTCTTCTGGACGAACTTCAGAGCAATCTGAAGAAGCCGGAGCGGTAGAGGCTTTCGGGCTAATCTTGGGAGCTGTGCGGTTTCGCACATTGCCGGACGAAACTTGTCACGCGTGTATAATCAGGACATTCGAAAACGAGACAAGGGTGGCTTCGATGCACACTCCGAATATCCTTATCCTGGAAGACGAAGCTCTCATCGCATTGGATGTCGAGACGACGCTGAACGACATCGAGGCGGGGTGCCTGACGAGTTTCGCGTCATGTGCCGACGCGTTGAAATGGCTAGCGGAGAACACCCCTGACATCGCCATCATTGATATTTTCCTGCGAGACGGTGAGTGCATGGAGGTTGCAGACATCCTTGTGGAACGGGGTGTTCCGTTCGTCGTCCACAGCGCGCGAAGGAAAGTCACCCACGAAAGCCACCGCATCTTTCTCAAAGGCATCTGGGTACCGAAACCTGCCGTTCCGAACGATTTGGCCCCGAACCGTCGAAGCACAACTTTCAAAAACACGCTCAGTCGCGGCTTAAGCCCAGCATCATCAGTCGGGCCGTCAAAACGGCAAAGTCCTGCGCATCAAGGTTGGCCGCTACCGCCGGCAGCACCATAGATCTGCCCGGTGGCATAGCTTGCCTCTGGATCGGCGAGCTGGACGTAGATCGAGGCGAGTTCGGCCGGCTGGCCGGGACGGCCAAGCGGTGTATCGCCGCCGAACATCATGAGCTTCTCCATCGTCGCGCCGCCACTGACCTGAAGCGGTGTCCAGATTGGACCCGGCGCCACGCCATTGACCCGGATCCCCTTCGGACCGAGTTGCTTGGCCATCGACTTGGTGAAGTTCATCGCCGCCGCCTTTGTGATCGCATAGTCAACCAGATCCTCTGATGGATCATAGGCCTGCACCGAGGTTGTCTGGATAATCGCCGAGCCGGGCTTCAGATGCTCGAGGGCAGCCTTGGTCAGCCAGAACATCGCGTAGATATTGGTCTTCATCGTCGCATCGAAGGCTTCGGTGGTTATGTCTGACACCGATGCGGCCTGCTGTTGCCGTCCTGCGTTATTGACCAGGATATCGAGACCACCGAGGGCCTGGACTGCGTCCTCGATAAGCTTCTCGCAAAACGCCTCGTCCCGGAGATCGCCCGGCAAAGCGACACCCTTTCGACCTTCCTTCTCGATCAGGGCAATAACTTCTTTCGCATCGGGCTCTTCGTCGGGAAGATAGTTGATTGCGACGTCGGCACCTTCGCGCGCATATGCGATCGCGGCGGCGCGTCCCATGCCGGAATCGCCACCGGTAATGAGCGCTCTCATTCCCGCCAGGCGGCCAGATCCTTTGTAGGAGGTTTCACCGTGATCCGGCTTCGGGTTCATTTTCCCAGCCAGGCCAGGGAAAGGCTGGGACTGCTTTTCAAACGGAGGCTTCGGGTATTTTGTCGTCGGATTTTCCATAGTGGCTGCTTTCGATAAGGTTGAGGCCGCCTGCGCAACAAAAGGAAATGTCGAAGCGGCAAGCGTTGCAGTCGCGGACGCAAGTACGGAGCGGCGGCTGAGTTTGAGAGTGAATGATTGGGCCATGTTAAGGCTCCTGATTTAGTTTTTGCCTGAACCCGGCTCGGCCATCTTGGCGTGCTGGTGGGCCAGCATGCTCGCGGGCGTGACATTGGCGACGGCGGCTTGCAGCTTGTTCTTCCAGCCGCTGACGACATCACCTTCGCCATCCATCATCGCGTCGTAACCGACCTTGGCAACGTCGGCCGGGTCATCCTTCTTCGCCTGACCGACGGAAGTGTCCGTCAGGTCAGCGCGTTGGAAGAACTCAGTCTCCGTCGGACCCGGCATCAGGCAGCTCACCGTAATGCCACTGTCTTTCAGCTCTTCGCGCAACGCGAAGGAGAAGCTGTTGATGAATGCCTTGGTGCCATTGTAGACGGCCTGATAAGATCCGGGCATAAAGCCGGCAATCGAACCGGTCAGCAGGATGCGGCCTTGTCCGCGGCTGCGCATCAGATTGCCGACCTGTTGCACGAGGTAGATGGTGCCGACGATGTTCGTGTCTACGACCTTGCGGGCCTCGACGAAGTCCTGATCGAGGAAGCCCTTACCAAGTCCCCTGCCGGCATTGGCCATCAACAGATCGACGGAGCGGCCAGATGCCTCGATTTTTTCAAGAAGGCGGTCGACACCTTCCTCCGTAGACAGATCGGCTTCGATCGCATCCACCGAGGTGCCAAACTCCTTCAAGCTGGCTGCGGCCTGATGGATGCGTGCTTCATCGGCTGCAATGATTAGATCGTAGCCGTCCTGGGCGGCACATTTTGCCAGTTCATAGCCGATACCCGTCGATGCACCTGTGACGACGGCAAGGCCTTTTCCGGTTTCGATCGCCATTGGGTATCTCCTTATGCTGTGAGGATGCGATGATGCGGCTACCCGGCGTCGTGCGCGGCGGGGAAACTTTGGCCTGCAAACGACCGTCTTCCGGACTTGTTCCTCGCCGGCGGCGCTTGTACGAAATCGCACGAAACCGAGGAATTCGGACGGAAAACACCGCTTTGCGCTTCCTGTGAGGAACTTCGGCGAGAAACGCGTCGTTTTCTTTGCTTCATCAAAACAAGAGGAGATGTACCATGCCGCAGGGCGACAAATCCGCATATACCGACAAGCAGAAGCGCAAGGCCGAGCATATCGAGGAGGGCTACGAGGATCGCGGCGTCTCCGATAAGGAAGCCGAACGCCGCGCCTGGGCCACCGTCAACAAGGAAAGCGGTGGTGGCAAGAAGTCAGGCTCAGGCCGAGGCCATGCCGAAAGCCACGCCTCTTCCGAAAAGGGCGGACGCAAGGGCGGCGCAGCTGCCGCGTCGCGCACCAAGGAAGAGCGCTCGGCATCCGCCAAGAAAGCCGCAGCCACGCGCAAGCGCAACGAGCACCATGCGCATCATTGATGGACACGGCGTCATGACAGTGGCGCCGTTCTTCTATGGAGAAACGTTCATGCCGAAGAAGAAATCCAAACAGAAATGGTCGCAGGATGTCACTGAAAACAGCGACGCGATGGACCTGAAAGGCGGCGTCTTCAAGCAGCGCAGCGCCAAGAAGATCGCCGACTCGCTGAAAGCCTCGGCCGAACATAGCGATCGCCGCAAGGCCAGTCCTTTCCAGTCCGCCATGTCGATGCTCAATTTCTACATCAATCGCGCCGGCAAGCAGCTGTCCAAGTCAAGGCTGGCGACGCTCGACCGGGCCAAGGACGAGCTGCGCAAGGATTTTGGCAAGCAGCCGAAACACTGATCATCGCGGCATCGCCAATAGCCCGGTTACCGCCAAGCAATCCGACGACAGATGAATGAGCACGTTGCCTGGCGGTTCGTTTCAAAACTTACTCTTGAGCTTCTTAAAGGAGATCGATTATGCAAGCTGTCCGTATCCATCGCTTCGGCGGTCCGGAAGTCATGGCAATCGAGGAAATCGATCGGCCAACGCCTGCCGCCAATGAAGTTCTCATCAAAGTCTTTGCTGCAAGCGTCAATCCGGTCGATGCGAAGATGCGCGAGGGGTATCCTGTCGTTACCGAAAAGGATCTTCCCTATGTGCTTGGCCGCGATGTCAGCGGCGAAATTGCTGCCACCGGTTCCGACGTTGCCAGCTTCCTGATTGGCGACAACGTCTTTGCGTTCCTGTCACCAGAACATGGCGGCTACGAGGAATTTGTATTGGCGCGGGCTGACGAGGTGGCGGCAAAGCCGCAGTCGCTCGATGCAGTCGGCGCCGCCGCCGTACCCTTGGCCGGCATCACCGCGTGGCAGGGCCTGTTCGATCATGGTGGGCTTCAATCTGGCCAGCGTGTCCTTATTCATGGTGGTGCGGGCGGTGTCGGTCATTTCGCCATTCAGTTCGCCAAGGCCAAGGGCGCCTGGGTTGCAACGACCGTGTCCTCGTCCGACAAGGATTTTGCGACCGATCTCGGCGCCGACCAGGTGATCGATTACAAGGCTGAGAAATTCGAAGAGCTAGTCAAGCCCGTAGATCTGGTGCTCGACCTGATCGGCGGCGAGACACAGGAACGTAGCTTCGGCGTCGTCAAACCGGGGGGAGCGCTGATCTCGACGCTCCAGGAGCCGGACAAGGCACGCGCCAAAAACTGAAGATTCGGGCGGGGCGATACACCGCGCAGCCGAATGGCGCTCCATTGCAGGAGATCGCGGCGTTGATCGATGAGGGCAAGGTGAAGGTCGTCGTTGCCAGCACCTTCGAGCTTCCTCAAGCCGCAGAAGCACAGTCTGCCCTTGGGGAAAAGCACATCCGCGGCAAAGTCGTCCTGAAGGTCGTCGAGCATCAGGCAAGAACCGTGATCGACGACGACGCACGGAGATTGCGGGCATACCAAATCTGGGAAGACGAAGGTCGTCCGGAGGGTCAGGACCTCGCGCATTGGTATAGAGCCGGCGATGCCGGCGCAACAGCGGAACGTCCTGACTATGGACGGTACTCTTCCGATGTCGCGCCTGTTGGGTCGCTGGTGATCAAATTTTATCACTCCGGCGATCAGATTCGCGGATATGTGCGTAAGGTCGCGGACACAGCTGCGGACGATACGATCTTTCCCGGCGAGGAAATGGAGCCGGATGCGGCCTTTAAACTGGCAGATTCTCATAAGGGCGATAGCAGCGAAACCGTCTTCGTCGAACTTGTCGAAGGCGTTGAATGGAATCCCGCCTGGGGTCGGTTGGGATGACCGAGGAAGAAGGTCGACAATGACGAAACGCGAAACGCCGCCGGAAGCGATCCCGGCCGACACAGATGATGCCCGCTCGATCGACAGCCCCGCCGCCGATCGTCACCACAACGATCTGGCCAAGGAGGCGGCGAAAGAATTGCAGCGAGCCATGAAAGAAAAAGGCGGGTCGCCAGACAATCACATATCGACAACGAAGGCAGAGATCGAGCGTGAGGCCAGGGACAGTCCGACAGCAATCATGCCGGACGATCCAACAACGGCGTGAGCAGCGCTAAGCAACGTGTCATCACTCACTGACGACGCGACGTACGTCATTGGCTTACTTATCGTCTGACAGATAATCATGGATTAATCGTAGATCATCGACAAACCGTCGCTGTTCGTTGGCACGATCATCATGGTCTCGGATACGAAGCAGATAAGACGGATGGATGGTGACGAGTAGCGGCGTGGCGTTCGCTGCCTGCAAGATGTTAGAACGTTCCTTCGTCAATCCAACGGAGCGTCCCATTAACGTATAGAGGGCGGTTGCCCCCAACGCGACGACCAGACTTGGGCGCAAAAAATCGAGTTCGCCGCCCAGCCACCACGCGCAACGCTGAATTTCGCCGGCGTTTGGTTTCGAATGGATGCGCCGCTTGCCGCGTTGCTCGAATTTGAAATGCTTGACCGCATTGGTGACGTAACAGAGCGATCGATCGATGCCGGCCTCGTGTAAACATTCGTCAAGTAACCTGCCCGCCGGGCCTACGAACGGCCGGCCCGCAATATCCTCTTTGTCGCCGGGTTGCTCCCCAACGAGGATGACCCTGGCGTCCGTTGATCCTTCACCGAATACGGTCTGCGTGGCATTCTTGAACAAATCACAGCGTTCGCAGGTCTCGGCTTGCCCATGAAGCGCCGAGAGGTCCTTGCCTTCCGCATGAGGTTCGATAAACGCCGGTGGCAAGCGGGTCGGGCGCGTAGCGGATGCCTTGACCATCACCTACCCCTCGCCCGCGCAATGTGCTCGCTGCCATGCGGCGGCGGAACATGTCCTGTTTTTTTGATCATCGATATCATCGTTTGAGGGGCCTCAGGCGCTTCTTCCACCGACAAAGCTTGCCAATCCCGCCGCGAAGGCCTCTGCCGCTCCATGCTCCGGTGACCCCCGCATTTTCAAGAAACACTCGGAGATGCTTTTCAAAAGTAAGCGGAAGGCGGTTGCGATTATTGTTGACGGTACCCGCCCCTGGCCATGGCGGTATTGTAAGTTTGTCAGTGTGGAAATTGCTCTCGCACTGTCGCCAGGAACGACCTCATCTTCAGCACGGCGCGTCGACATTCATTCCGATCCCAAGCGAGAGGCATCCTCCTGTTGCTTTACTTCTTTCAAAAGTTTCTCCCGCGGGTTTTCGGAGAGCTTCCTCCGGGTCGCTTCGACGGTCTTTTCTCCGACTTCGACTGGCTGACCGCTATCGTCGGGAAAACCTTCCGCCGTCTTGCCAATAGAAGAGCTTTTTGGGCTGTCGTTCGGTCCATTCGCGAGTTTTCGGTTTGTCATGATAAAATCTCCTTTTTCAAAGAACTCATGGCACGCGGATTAGTGCCGCACGGGGCGATTTTCACAAGCGGGGTGTCGGATCTTGCGACTTCATTGCTCGAACCTTCCAAAACCAAAGCGCTGCTATTACGCCGTCAGACGGACAACGGGCGCTTTTGTAGCTCTTGAGAGTTACATCCCAAACGGAAAGGTGTCTGGCATCTTGCCGGATCCTTTCGTGGGGCCTGCCAAAGGCGTGACCGGAGAAGTCTGATCGAACCAAACGAACGCGTCGAACTGTGATGAAACCGCTGCCTCCATATAATGGCTGAGGCGCTCGGTCTCTGGACGGTAGATCACGCCGATGAACCGCTGCTGTCGGCGCGCGCGAAGCGCATTGTGAAGCGTGTCGCTGCGCCCAAAATCCAGCAGAAAAGAGTGCTTGCCGCTATCATGACACAGGCGTTCGATACTGCCCGGCAAGGAGGGGCTGATGTCCTTAATCTCCATGTCGCTGTCCCAGTCGGAGGCACAGGCGACCCTTCCCGCGTGGGTGCCAAACCCGATCAGCGCCACCTGATCCCCGTAGCGCTCCCGGCAGAGCTGTCCGATGTTCAGTTCGTCGCGTCCAGACCCCATTTCGGTGTGGCGTGCATCTCCGATATGGGAATTGTGCGCCCACACCACCGCCCTGGACTCCGGTCCGCCTGCGCCGAGAAGTTGGTCCAGCGTCTCGAACATATGCCGGTCGCGCAGGTTCCAGGTCGCGGCGCCACCATAATACATGATGCGGTAATATTTCTCGGCCGATGCAATCAGCCTCGCATTTTGCTGCGCATCTAGCAGATCGCCGTCTTCCTGCGAAAGGGAACGTTCGAGAAGTTCGCGGCATTGCTTGATCACTGCGTCCTCGCAGGTCTCGTAACCGGAGCGAAGCGCCGCACGTCCGTAGGTCGAGGGTTCATTCTGCCAGGGCGTCAGGCAGCCATAACGTTCTCGGGCAATGGCAGCCGCACCTGGATCGGTTTCGTCCAGATAGGCGAGAACTGCGGCGATCGATCCGCTCATGTTGTAGAGATCAAGACCATAGAAGCCGACCTGCCGGCTCGCATCCTCGATGCCAGCATTGTGCTGTCGCAGCCAGTCGATGAAGGCCGCGACCTCGGTGTTGCGCCACATCCACTGGGGAAAGCGTTGGAACGGCGCCAATATCTCGGACGGTCGGGGTCGGCCCCGCACATAGCGGTTGAGATACGCTGCATCCGGCCAGTCCGCCTCGACTGCGACGATCGTGAAGCCATGCTTCTCGATCAAGTGCTTGGTGATTGCGGCGCGGGCGCGGTAGAACTCCGACGTTCCATGACTTGCCTCACCGAGGAGAATAACCCGCCGGTCGCCGAAGCGATCGAACAGAGCTCCGAAACCCGAATCGTCGATCGCGGGAAGCTCTTCGGCTGCCTCGCCGATTAGCTCCGGAAGAGATTTACGGACCGGGTGAGGCGAAAGTTCGTCGTCTTGCTCGATCCAGCCTTCCGCGCCGACAAGCGGCACGAACATCACACCGCCGAGATCCTCTTCCTCGAACTTCGTGGCAGACATGCGTGTGATGCGGAGCAACCGCTGTTCTTCCGGATGTTCTCCAACCGGGATGACCAGCCTTCCACCAATTTCCAACTGTTCCTGTAAAGATACCGGGACGGAGGGTCCGCCGGCCGCCACCACGATTGCATCGAATGGAGCCTTCTCGGGCCAGCCCAAGGTGCCGTCGCCGGCCTTCACCGTCACATTGCTATAGCCGGACTGGTGGAGACGCCGCTCGGCTTCACTTGCCAGTTCTCCATGACGCTCCATGGTGAAGACCTCGGAGGCCAGCTCGGCCAGAATCGCCGCCGCGTAGCCGGAGCCCGTACCGATCTCCAGGACACGATCCGATGGTTCGATCTCGGCTGCTTCCGCCATTCTCGCGACGATAAACGGCTGGGAAATCGTCTGGCCACTGCCGATAGGCAGCGGACTGTCTTCATAGGCGAATTCTTCGAACCCTTCGTCCACAAAGGACTCACGAGCGACCCGACGCAAAGCCGCAAGAACCCGCTCGTCGCGCACCCCTCTGCGAGCGATTTGCGTTTCAACCATGCGATGTCTGGCGAACGCGAAATCCAACATCGTCAGCCGTCCGCGCGCGGCTTGTGATGCGCGCTTTCCTGGTTTTCGCCGCGGATAATCTGGCGGTCGTCCTTGTCCGTCAGTTCGACACCTTCTTCGTGAAGGTTTGCGCCACCCCGATGGGCATCCCGCTGCTGTTTCGAACGCTTCAGCTCTTCCTCGGCGTTGAAGTCGTCGCCGGCATTGCTGGTGTTTTCGCGCTTCTCGATAATGCGCCGCTGTTGCTCGTGGGTTTTCGTGCCAGCCATATCGGCCTCCTGTTATTTGTTGGTGCGTCCAGTGCGATTGGGATCGACGCCACCTTGCGCGGTGACATCATTCTCGACGTCACCCTTGAACGTGTTGTCCCCGTCAAGGCTTTCGTCCGCGTCAAGGATGTCTCCACCCTTGATCGTGCCCCTGGAAGTGCCGATCCCAGGGTTTTGTCGCAAATCCTTGTCTGACGGCGTTTGAGTCTTTGGGTGCTGATTGGCCATTCGAATCTCTCCTTCACTCTGGTTAGGCGCGCTTCAGTTGCGTCAGGAAATGGAGTTTGGCTGTCGCGGCGTGTCGTATCTCTTGGGGAGTGCTCGCCAGACCTTCGCCGCCTGACCATCGTCGACATGCTCTGCCAACACGAAACACACGACCTGGACCGCTTCCTTGGTGTTAAGGGGCCGGCCGAATTTCCTAATCCTGTTGCGCTCATCGAGGCCTCCTCGCCTTAATGGCCCCTTGCGCGTACGAACTCATGAAGGGGGCGCAGGTTCCGGAACAAATTTCGTCGCCTCGGGTTTCTTGAAAATCATCAAATTTTGGCTCGCCGACGAAAGCGGAGGACTTTGAGATGGCCCACAGCGACAAGAAGCATTTCGGTAAGGGAACACAGGGAAAAGGAGCCGGAGCCGGCGCAATGACCGAGATCGATGGAGACACGGTCGGAGACAACGAGGTTCTTTCGAACCGCGACAAGAAACAGCATTCGAATGAGCGCGGCCAGGACGGCAACGCAATCAAGACAGAGCAGCAGCAGGATCATTCCGCCAATCGCCGGCCATAGGAGAGCATAACCGTGACCCATATAAGCCCCCAAATGCAGGCCTGCGTCGAAGAATGCCTGCGCTGCTATTCAGTCTGCCTGTCGACCGCGATGAACCATTGCCTTGAAATGGGTGGCGCGCATGTCGAGAAACAACACTTCACCCTCATGATGGCTTGTGCCGAAATGTGCCGGACCTCAGCGCATTTCATGCTATTGGCTTCGCCACACCACAGGCATACTTGCGCTGAATGCGCCGAAATCTGTACCGAATGCGCGGATGATTGCGAGCGGATCGGAGATATGCAGGCGTGTGTGGACGCCTGCCGGCGCTGCGCCGAAAGTTGCCGCATCATGTCCTCCTGACGCGCCAGAGCGTCAGGCCCAGTCTGGACGAACAGCGGCCGATGACTTTGCCGGAAACCATGAACACGCCGTCATCCTCCGAGAGAGCCCGAGGCTCCGAACACGATGACGAACCGGGGTCTGGCCGAGCAGTGCTTGGCTGCTTTGATCGTCCATCGTCCCAAAACGGTGACATCGACGAAACCTTCAGAAATAACCACATCCAAAAACCTTCTTCACGTCGTCGTTCATCGCTGCAAGATAGGCAGATCGCCCTAATGTCTTGATGATGAGATACGAGCCGGCGACCTATCGTCGAATGAATAATCCTCCAGATATCTCATTCTTGGCTATGTTGTTTATGAAAGCAAACCCCGGCTACGAGCGTGAGATGCAGCAGCTGTCCGCGTTTTTGCGTTGAGCTTGGCGAGGATCGACGAAACGTGGTGATCAACGGTCTTGGCGGAGACGAAGAGCAACGCAGCTATTTCGCCATTGGACTTGCCCAGATCGACCCATCGCAGCACATCCATCTCCCGCGTTGTGAGTCCGGCCGGGTTGGCCTTCGTGCTTGCCCTTGGACCACGGGCGGCAACACGGCCAAGTCGGCCACGTATGATCGCACGGACATGCTGGGCAACTGCCGAGGCTCCCATGCCTTCAAGCAGGTCTAGTGCGTGATAGACGGCATTATCGTCACCATCGAGGAGTGTCATGGCCTGCCAATATGGCGATCTCCTCTCGCTCCAGGTCTCCGCTGCGGCCGCCCAGTCACCAGCCAGCATCTGGCGAACGACCTCATCTCCGTCGAAGTCCGAGCAGAGCGAAACGTCTGCTCCAAGTTTTCGTTTCCAGACAAGCAGCAGCGAAACTGCGGCGTCATCCCTGGAAAGAGCAATGGCCTGATCGAGCAAACTCAAGGCTCGTCCGATGTCCTCCAAGCCCAACCAAGCCCGCTCCGCTATCAGCTCGGCATAGGGTGCCAGCCTCTGCAGCTCCCTGCCCGTCTCAAGAAAACGCGACAGTTCCTCCAGCAATGCGTCTGCCGGCTCACCACGTCGTGTCCTGAGAACGGCGAGCGCAAGAACATTTGGGTATCGTGATAAAGAAGCAGCATTGACATTGCCGACGACCAAGCTGGCCGCCCGCTCCGCCTCGTCCCAGCGCCCGAGATAAGTGAACAACTCCGCCTGTTCGCCACGCATGTAGTCACGCCACGTGTCGAGGTCGTGTTCGATACAGTAGCTAATTCCGCGCCCGAGAAAATCCTCCGCGTCTGCGACAGAATGCAAACGCAGCTCTATCCAGCCTCGATTGGTGAAACTACGAGCTGCGTGCTCCTCGAGCTGGTGAGCGAGCGCGATTTCCAGACTACGTCCAAGGAGGTGCCGGGCTTGATCGGGGTCACGCCACAAGACTGCGGTGCCAACATTATTCAGTGCATGACAGAGAATATCGGGTCTGCCGATAGCTTCGGATTGCGCCAGGCCGATCGCCCTCTCCCCATAGTGGCACGCTGTCTCCGTGTCGCCTGCGAGCATACTCAGTTGCGAGAGATTGGAATATGCCATGGCGAGCTCTGCTCCCTCAGTCTGCGCCTCCAAGAGATCCACGGCCTCCTTTCCATAGGCATCGCTATCCTTGCGGTTGCCTGCGAGGTAACTGAGTCGAGACAGCCAGCGCAGGCTTTCGCCCTCCCGCAGTGGCGCGCCGAGGCGGTGATGAATAGCGAGCGCTTTCTTCTGCGAAACTATGGCCCGCTCGACCTGGCCGACCAGGTGACATTCGAAGGCGTAGTTTTCATACAGGTCTGCCCGCTGCTTTTCATCAAAATCTGAGGCGTGAGTCAATGCAAGTTCATAGTGCTTGATCGCCTCGCGATGGGCACCCAGCCTTGCCGCTTCTGCTGCCGCCTGCGGTGCCAGTTCACAGATGGCAGCGAGATCCTGCGCTTCATTCGCATGGTGTATCAACCGCACCCACGGCACATGTCCGGCATGACGGGAGGCTGCCAGGGCCGTTGCGTTCAACCCACGCCGGCGAATGGGCGACAAAGATTGCTCTATCACCTGGCGAGTGATCTCGTGACGAAACGAGTATGTTCCATCAACCCGACGCATCAGGCCGCAGTCGAGGCATGCTTGCAAGGATTTTTCGGCGCCATCGCCGCAAATCGCGTCGAGAGACTTGAGGTCGACTGCATCGGGAAAGATCGAGGCTGCGGCAAGAATATCCCTATCAGGAGCCGTTAGGCCCTCCGCACGCGCAAGAACGGCATCGCGAACGGTTCTCGGCATCACCTTCCAGTCGCCCGCCTCGATCAGCTCGGTAATGAAATAGGCATTGCCCCCGGTGACACGAAAAATCTCATCACCGTCAAAACCGCGTAGCATTGCAAGTTCACTTACGGCAGCCCTGCTCAATGCAGGGACGTCTATTCGCCTCTGACTGGCGGCTGGGATATCGCCCAAGGCTTTCCGCAGACGTGATTGTAAACCAGCATCATCGTCCCGTGCCGTCAATAGAATCAAGACATGCGCGTCGCGGATCCGTCGCCCCAGATATCGAATGAGGTTCAGTGTCGCATCATCGGCCCAGTGGATGTCCTCGATCACAATCAGGCTCGTGGGCGCTCCCACGCTCAACAGTCGAAAGACCTCGGAGAACAAGGCGATCCGACTTTCGGTGGACGAAAGCGTCTCCGACAAGGCCCACCCAGCTTCGCGAACGAGGTCGCGCAAGGGGCCGAGCGGTTCTGCCGTGCCGAAATTCTCGCATGCACCGCGCAAGACCCGTGTAGTCTTACCAACGAGATCGGTGAAGATGTTGACGAGCGCGGATTTTCCCGCTCCGGCCTCGCCCCCCAAAACGGCGACGTGGCCATTTCCCTCAGCAGCTTCGCTCAGAAGCGACTGCAGTTGTTCGAGTTGTTCGGCGCGCTCCAAGAGTTGCATGACGTGTGCCCATCATCATCCAGCGGCGTTGAACGCAACTAAGCGGAAAAAATGGGGAATGCGCAAAGAGAAAATAGGGACATTCCCCGAAGCGGTCTCTCCTACCTCAGGGTATCAATCTCATGGTGAGGACCATGAAATCCATTGAGGAGACGTGAAAATGCCAAAATACCTGATCGAGAGGAACATCCCGGGAGCATCCAAGCTCAATGCCGAACAGCTCCAATGCATCTCGGCTAAGTCAAACGATGTTGTTGCAGGCCTCGGCGTGCCCTATGAATGGGTAACGAGCTATGTCGCCGGCGACAAGATCTACTGCGTCCACGAGGCGGAAAGCGCTGAGATCATTTATAGGCACGCTCGCGAAGGTGGTTTCCCCGCTGATCTGGTGACCGAAATTGCGTCGCAGATCGGTCCGGCAAGTGCGAATGGCAGAATTTAGACGGTAATCGACGCGACGTGTTCTGAAAGAAGCCGTCGCGTCCATCCATCTTGTGGCTCAACACCCCGCCTATGGCGCGGCTTCCATGCGACCACCATCAATGCCGTTGCACACAGCAAGCGCCTGAGCTTCTCAGCTAGCTCCAGCCGATCTGCCATTCCGCTGGGACAGCGGACTGAACCGTAGTCACGTGCCCGTCTCTCAATAAAGCATTCAAGTTATTCAAGATTTTCGCTCATTAGCGCGCGACAATGGATAAGCGTATAGGCCAAACTGATCGTTATATCCGTCTCCTTTATTACGCCCACCTCTGCCGTTCGGCCGAGATGGTCCAGCCGGGCGATCTCGTCTGCGGCGATCCGGACGGCCTGCTGTCCGTGCCGGCTGAACTCGTTTGCAGCCTCACAGAAACACGCGGCGGAAACCCAGCAGATGCAGAATATCAAGCTTGGGAAGAACGACCGTGCCTGCGTCGATGCCTCCCTAGTTCGCGCATCCGACCATTGCGTCCACACCTGGAAATGAACCGCGGCCCCAGAGTTCTTGTTCACCGGAAGAGACCTCTTCGCGAAAGGTACGCTCGCAAACCCGGGGACTTGCAGAAATCTTTGTAGTGCCAGTCCTCAATGTTCTGAGGCCGCTATGACTTTGGTGCGGGTGTTCACTTCATTTATTCCTGCCAAGCCCGCCCGCTAGTATCTGTAAGGTCGGTCGCCGGAATTTTGACGGACGGCTTGGCTGCCGGCCCTCTTGCGACGCCGCCGGGGCCCGCCACGGCAAGGGCGCCCCTCCAAACAATGAGCATACCAGGCGAAGGCGCGTCCGCGCCGGCGCCAGTTCGCGCACGGCTTGACCGGTTAAAAGGGTAGCCGCAGGAGGGTTAGCGGAGCGCCGCTCGGAACGAGCGGAACCCGGGACCAACTGCCCCCGGCAAGCCGTTCCGCTTTGGGTGTACCCGTGGTGCCCCCTCGCCTCACCTGCCCGGCCGTGCCAATGACCGGGCGATATCGACGATGTCGTCGCGCGAGGCGGTTGGATCCTCTTTATTCCAGGCAACGCCCAGCCCGATCCGGAAGTCGATGCCTCTCACCGCCTTCAGTTCGAAGGCCCTGTTCGGCAGGCCCTCGGTCCATTCTGGCGCAAAGCCGATGCCAAGGCCTGCCGAGACCAGCGACACCAGCGAATAGGTGTCGTCGCAGCTATAGGCGATGTTGCGGGTCAGATCATATTCCTCGAACTTCTCATTGAAGTACCGCTCTGTGTAGGAGAGGTTCTTGCGATTGAAGGCGATGATCCTTTCCGAACGCAGATCGTCGATGCCAATCTCCGCCTGTTCCGCCAGTGGGTTGCTCCTCGCCACCGCCAGCAGATAACGCTCATGGGCGATTGAGGAGAAGCGCAAGGAGCCGATGTTTTCCACCGGTCTGATGAAGCCGAGATTGATCTGGCCGTTCTCCAGGCCGCGGATGATGTCGCCAGTGTTGCCGCTTGATATATGGATGCGGATATCCGGATACTTGCGGGCGATCTTTGCCAGAAACGCCGGCAGCACGCCGGTGGTGGCCGGATAAACGGTGCCGATCCTGATCTGCCGGATCGTCTTGCCGGCCACCGCCCTGGTGATCTCGGCACTCAGATCGACCTCGCTCAGGATCCCGACACAGCGCTCGTGGAAGATCTCCCCTGCCGGCGTCAGCTCCACCCGCCGGGTCGAGCGGATGAACAGCGCGCAGCCGAGCTCACGCTCCAGTGCCTGCACATGGTTGGAGAGCGCCGGCTGGGCGATGCGCACCTTGGCTGCCGCCCGGCCGAAATGCAGTTCCTCGGCTACCGCGACGAAGTAGGAGAGCTGGCGTAGTTCCATGGGGTCCTTCGACGAAGCGAGGCGGATAGCGCCGGCATGACGCTTTCTCGCTTTTGTAGAGTATACTCCGTAGCGGAATACTCTACAAGAGGTTCTCTCGCTGTCATGGAGATACGCGAGACCTTCGCTCGAAATTTGAGAACTCTTCGGCAGGCGAGGAAATTGTCGCAGGAGGAGCTCGCCCATCGTGCCAGCGTTGATCGGACCTACATCAGCTCTCTGGAACGATGCGTCTACAGCCCAAGTATTGAGGTGCTAGATCGACTGGCTGCCGTGCTAGGTGTTGAACCTGCTGACCTACTGAAAAAGTCAGCCAAGGAATAGCGAGCAACCGCAGGGCGACCTTGATATTCTCACCGCGACCGCCGCCCTAAACTGCTGCGAAAGTTGCCTTTCGCGACGTAAGCAGATTTATGGAACGACAGGCGGCTACAGGTAGAGCGTTCGGCAGTCAGTCACCTTCGACGATGAGATCGAGATATTCGATGCTTGCGCTTTGTGACCCAAGGTCACCCATCAGGAACAATCGCAAGGGGCCACGAGTTAATGGCTTAGTCGGGCGTAAGCGTAATCGGAGCGTGGCGCTCTCCCTATCCCTCGGGTATCCGAGGTTGCTTCCAGCCTTCGAGCTGTGACGCGGGGTTCGAATCCCTGCCCCGACAACAAACTTCGATACAGATGAACTGGGATGCTCGCTCACCTCATTTCTTCGGGACGGCTTTCGGTTTCGGTTGATACAGACGCCGTTTGACGTTCGAGCGTAGAGCATTGCGGAGATCTTTGTCCGCGATCGAAAGGTAGAACCATTCCGGATTAAAGTGACCACCGCACCAACGACTGGTTTCAGCATATTCTGGATCTTCCCGATCGGCGATGATCTCTAGGAACCGCTCATATCCCGACACGCCACCAACATCTTCGGGAGGTCGCGCCCTTTCGCCGGCGACGCAGCTCCCGTGTTTGGGCGTAGCTGCGAGCGTCAAGAATCCCTCGACCGCAACGATGTGCCGCCAGCCATCCCCGAATAATAATGGTAACTGAAGACGGCACCTTGCTCGAAGTCCAGCAAGCGAACCTCTCTCTGATCGAAGACCCGAGGATCGTCACTGGTCGCATCCTCCGTCAGGGTCTCGACTTCGCCATTCCGCAGACCACCAATGCGGAATTCATAGAGATGATAATTCCACCAGTTGAATGCTGCCTGAACACCGAGATGCAGATGCTCCAGGTTCCAATGCACCGGCAGGACCAATCGGCGCCAGACGTCCGGCTGGATCTCGTCGATCGAAACTCTGACCTGCACAGCGTTAGCGGCTTTGAACATGGCACGAATGAATAAGGTTAGGCGACGATCGTCAAGGAGGCAATGTTTGGAAAAGCCTGCCGCACCTCCTCCCTGCGGCAGGCCCCGAATGTTTCATCCTGAGCTTGTATTAAGAAACGAATTTTCTTGAAATTCGAAGTGCAACTCTTAGTCTGGAAGATGAAGGTTGTGCGGTTAGTTTTGCAACCTATCGTGACAGGCTTTTGTCGGGAGGAGCGAATTCTGACGTCAGCCTGTTCCCCGAGAAGTGAGAGCGATGCGTGCCGAGATTTGGTCTCAAACAAGGGGCGGCTGATGCGTCTCGACACTCACATGTACTGGCTACTGGGATTGGTTTCCATGGGATCCAGCCTCCTCTTTGCGAGTGCAGATGTCCTGTCGGCCAATCCATCTGCCGAGACAAGCAACTTCGGAGCGGTCAATGATGCGGCCGAGGCGGCGTATCCTTTTACGGTTGCCGGCGGCCACTCAGGCTCACAGCTACCTGCGGTCTACAGGGCGGCAATCAAGAGATTTCCGAACGTAGCCGCGTGTTTATCTGTCAGCGAGGGCGATCCTCCTCAAAATGTTGGCGATCTCGACTGGTCGCGGACAGCTTCCAGGGAGGATATCGACGTATGCATCTTTCGTATTTTGACCAGTTTACATGACGTCAATAAGGGAATTGCCTGGTTTCGGCGGCAAGGATTTCAGATCGAGGCTTTTCATCCGGACGCATCTTCGGAGACATCTTTCCGCAAACAAGGTCAAGTATATCAGTCTTACGCAGCGACGATTAGTACGAAAAAACTCTATGAGAAGACCTCGTGGAGCAAGTTCTCTGCGACCTTCCACTTGGCGCCGGTGGCGTCTGTGCAAGTGCTAACAACGAGCACAGGCGCACCGCTGTCCACGAAGTGTACGTTCAATCTGGAGTAGGAGGGATTGGCATGGGGCGCGCCTTCAACGAAGGCGCGCTCGACATGGTGAAGGCGGACGGCGACGAGCGTTTTAACGAACTCTTCGATCGCTTTTCTCAGTCAGAGCAAACACGTCGCACGATCGTTCCCTCCTCGATCGCGACGCAGGAACTTAGGCGCGGTCATAGGTGAAGGACGTCAAAAGCGTCGTGACGAAGTTGCTCGCCCTTTCCTTGACAACCACTTCCGTCCATTCGTCTGTGCCACGCAAGCGCAGATCGGTATAGATGCTGTCGACGGCTGCCTCTTCGATGCGCTTGATATGCGTGTTGAATGCAGTCTCACCGCCGGCCTGATACATGTCCCTAATGACCATGCGCAGGATTTCCTGAATGGCGATCTGCCACGCGGTATTGATAGCTTGAAGCTCGTGAGCGTCCTTGGTCATGGGAGGTCCTTCGATGGGGGAACAGTCGGCCCGCTAATACTAGAGATTAACGAGCGCGATGACTTCAAAGGTGGCATCCATCCGGGGCCACAGCCTAGCCTTGGCTAGGAAGCGCGTATCGAGGGTCAAGCCTGTCTCGCCTTGCGATTGGCGTAACGCCTGTCTCGTTCGGCTTTTCGTGTCGCCTCATCTTCCACCATCCGCGCGATAAGGGCGTTCTCTTTTGCGAGGCGGGCATCCTGTTCGGCCTGAACAGCTGCGTGCGCGGCAGCTTCCCGGTCAGCGGCCTCAGTGGCAAGGCGCTTGGCCTCTTCGAGCTTAAGTCGCTCGCGTTCAATGCGTCTCTCTTCCCTGACCGATGCGATGGCAACGCGTTCAGCCTGCCTTGCCACCCGAGTAGGCTCGGCTGCGGCCATCGCGGATCGGTGAGCGTTGAGAAGCGCGGCCTTGGCGCCCGCTGCTGCGGTGCGCCGGTCGGACAAATCGTCTTTGCGTGTGTTCTTCAAACTTTTATCCTGGTGATTGCGTCTTAGAAGATCAGCTTGCCCTGGCTCGTTTCGCAATAAGTGCGGCCGTTGCCGAAGCTCGATCCTGAGCTTCCTTGGCAAGGCGCGCCTCGCGAAGTCGTAGCGTTTTGGCGTTCCTGGCAAGAACGATGGAGTCGAGCTCTTCGACCGCTCGATCTTTTGCAAAGATCTGCTTTTGCACGTCGCCGAAGGCAATCTCGGCCCGCTGGCGGGATCTGCTGTGTGTCTGTGTCATGATTTCCTCAGTGGCTCGTCACGAGCCGAAACAAAAAAGCCAGGCGAGAGCCTGGCCTTGAAGTTCAGTGCGCTTCCGGCAGTGCCAGTACATCCGTGGTCAAAGGAAAGCGATGCACCAATCAGGCGGACTGCAGGTTGCAGGCCGACATTTTGCCCGACTTGTTGTCGCGCTCAAGCTCGAAACCGATCTTCTGGCCTTCGACCAGTTCGCGCATTCCGGCGCGTTCGACGGCGGAGATGTGAACGAAGGCGTCAGCGCCGCCGTTGTCAGGCTGGATGAAGCCGAAGCCCTTGGTGGAATTAAACCATTTTACTGTGCCTGTGGTCATGATGAACCCTTTCAAAGCATAGAGAGAGGAACCGCGAAGCGACGCTCCGAGGACGGTGATAACGACTATTTTTGAAAGGAAGTTCGCTTAGAGCGCGGTGCCAATCGCGCGGTAGACAAAGTTCGGCAAGCAAAAGATCGATAGTCGTTATCTACCGGATCGCGCCTTCGAGGTCAACCGCTAGTTTTCGAAGTTGCCGCATCCATTCGGAAGGTTGCGGAGGCAGTTTATGCACGTGACACGATTTTCTTATGCCCTCACCTTATCGAAGTTTGACGATCGCCGGGCGGAGAACTGACCCGATGGGCATCTCCAGACCGCTGGCTGATAATTCAGATTTTATTAAACATGTAAGCGGATTCTAAAATCCGGGTGTAACACTCCCGCGTCGAGCCGCGTTTGGCGATCACATACATTGGGGATCGAACCATGGCCGTTATTCTTGTCGTCGAAGACGAGCCGTTAATCCGCTTTCTCTTGTCGGACGAACTCGCCGATGCCGGTCATACGGTCATTGAAGCCGCCAGCGCATTGGAAGCGATCGCAGTGCTGGGGAGTTTCGATCATTTGGACGGCACGATTACCGATGTCGACATGCCGGGCGGATTGAGTGGACTTGACCTGATGAAGTTGGTGAGATCCACCAGACCGGCGACAAGCGTATGGGTCGTATCGGGCCGCGATGTCCGCTCTCAGATAGCTACCGGCGTCTTTTTCTTGCCTAAGCCATACGACTACCGCGAACTGGCCAATCTTGTGTCCGAACGCACCCACGTAAGACAAGTGCTCTTGGTAGACCAGCAGCGAACCGGCTGAAGGTCTTGAAGTCGGACGCCCGAGGAGGACCCGAGAGGGGACGACGGCGGCGGCGGGCGAAGCAGAACTATCGGGCTGCGCTAATTCCGCCGACTTCTCTGTAACTGCGCTGGCGCTGTTTTCAGGCCGCCTGCCTCGTAGGCTTTGCCGAGGAACACAGCGTCAGCGATCAGATCGGCGCTGTCATGGGGGCTTGGCCCGCTCGATGGCGATCCGCGTGCGGTGAACGTCGTTCGGTCCAAGGGGCCAAAAGCTGATCGGAGTCCAAGCGTCTGCCTCCTCGTCGTGCTTGTAGGCGATAATGACGCATTTCCGATCTCTACGGCGCCTTCACGCAAGATATCGGCTGCCTTGCGAATGATCTTCGCGCGGTCATAGGCTGGTTTGTGGCGCCATTTTCCTTGAAGACCCTGGAAGCCGCATCGACGGCTCGATCGAGATCTTCGGCGGAACCGCTCACGGTCCAACCGGTCGAATTCGACGAAACCTTGGGCTTGCGGTCGCGAACCACGTAACCGCTGTCCGGAAACGCCGAACATAATGAACTACAATGCATGAAGCCGTTCCATTTGACGGCCGTCTCACGCTCGATTGACGGCAAGATTGTTCTGTGAACTTGCCAACAGACTGCTTAGTGGCTCGAACCGGAAAAACGGTCGAGCCACCTCCTTTGTGGGCAATACTGGGTCGGGATGGAGCTCGCACTCGTGCGGCTAGCGCGAGCCTTATCGTTCGAGATTGGGCAACGGCAATTGGCGGTGCGGGAGACTTCACCTGCGATTCGCGCTCTTTTCCTTCAACCGCTTCTGGACATGCAGTGTCGCTCAGCCTCAATCGCCCTGTCAAGAAAGCCCCTTGAACAATCATGGTAACATTATTCACCTCACTGGTCTTGCCATACGCCCTCATGCTGATGACGCCGGGACCAAACCTTCTGATCGTCCTTCGCATTGCCATGAAGCCCTCATGGCATCGCGTGATGAGCGTCGCTGCAGGCATCGCATGCGGAGCAACGGTTGCTTGCTTCCTCGCAGCCTTCGGCGCCTCGACTTTCGAGAAGTTCGATAAGCTGGAGACCGTGGGTCGAATTCTGCTGGCCGGCATCTTGATCCATTCGGCTTTCCGCCTGATCAGGCGACATCCAGCGTCCTCGCCTCCCGAAGCATCACCTGAAGCCCTGGCCATCAGGCTCTTCGCCCTTGGTCTGGCGACGGCTCTCTCCAATCCCCTATCCGTCCCGTTCTTCGTAAGCTTCTATTTGTCCGCCCCATCCTTGCGAACATCAGTGGGGGTAACAGTTGCCTGTTGCTTGATATTTTCGATGGCGTTCGCGTGGTTCGTCTTGGCTGGACGGCTACTTTCGCTCTCTGCTATCCGGCGCAGGGGCGGACGGTGGCGTGAGCTCGTGCGTTTCATACTAGCAGGTTCGATGAGCGTTTATGCCCTATGGCTGCTGGCAAAAGGTTTTTGACGCCAGAAAGTCAGCATGGTGTGGAATCGATGCCGTCCATCTAGCGGCGCTGATTGGAATGGCAATCTCGGGTGATTGCAGGAGCTCCGCATGGTCCATGATTGGCACGCATCGTAGCTTTCGGTGGAAAACCTGATGATCCGCGCGAGAGCGACTCGGGATCTCGCAGCCGCCTTGTCGAAAGAGCGGCGAAGCCCGGCCCACCAATTCACGCCTTGATGGGATACGAACCGGCGCCGCTACTTTTGATCAGCGGGAATTAAGTGTAGGCGCAGGTTGCTGCTCGTGGTCGCCTGATTAGGCCCGAAAGCTGCGTCGGCCGGGCATTTGGCGCGGCTGTCGGTTCTTCCCGTCCAGCTACACTGAAATCATCGTCACCGTATCCTTTGAGCCGCACTCCGCGATCCTATGAGGCCCCGCACCGCTCAGAACATAACGCCGCGTCGTCACCGCGCGCCAACTCGCAAACTGGCCCGCCAGCGAGGGCTTTTTTGAGGCACGCCCACTGCGGACGCATGCTAGACATATTTGGAACCGGCCCTAAATTTTTTGCTGCGTCGGGGTCGCCACCTATTGGAGGATCGTATGTTCGTGAATTTGACCGATGGCACGATAACGCGCTGGATAAATATGGACGTTGTTATCCAGATGCGGTTCGATGACGACAAACATCAGACGGAACTCTTCTTGCTTAGAGAGCACGCTGGGCCGGTTTTTGTCAACGAGACTCCGGAAGAGATCCGAACACTTATGGACATTGAACTCGAACGCCTATCCCGAGCGGCAAACTGGAACTCCGGGGGACCTTTGGGCGGACCGAATGGCCGCAGACAATAAGCCGTTTACCATTGGTGGCCTGATTGCGGCGATTGAGGCTGCGCAACGCACAGGAGACAATTTTGCTTGGGGTTAGCAAGTAGTCGCTGGACGGCCAAACGCAATAATACTAGTTAGAAATACCCCCTGCCTGATCCCCGCTCTCGCGGGGTTTTCTTTATCGAGGCTTGCCTAAACTTCATGTCCAATACCTCAACCCGCTGGTAACCACAGTAGATCTCAGGCGTGTCGAAACGGTCTTTGGAGTCGCGGGGTTCATCTCGCCGACCATGCGCGCCAAGGTCAAAAAGTCTCTTCGGCAGCGCAAGCGAGCATCAGAACACCCGACCCGCTTTTTCGACTCCGTGTGATAACGTTGATTCATGGAACGCGCTTGGGGCATTGAGGCGGAGCTCGGCGTTGCACGACCGCGGCGCAAGCGCCAACTTTGGTCGGCGAGCGTTTCTTGACGCGGCTCGCGCAAAGGCATTGATTTGTGTTTCCACGCTTCGGGGCGGCAGGGCATCGGATTTGCCCTCCTCGCAGGTTCAGGCGGCTTCGGCTGAGAATCGGTCAAACAGCGGCTTGAGGCGGGGATAACGGGGCGGGTGGATCTTGATGATTCGGCCAGATTTGGTCTCGCGCCGGAGCCATTCGCTAATCGTCTCGGCGCTGGTGTGATCCATGTCGGGGAATAGTTTTATTGCAGGAGCCAGGGACCCGCTCGATGATGCAGGCCTTTACTGGGCCACGCCCGCGCGAAAATCGGCCTGCTCCGCTGACAGCTCTACCAAAACTCGATTTGCTGTCATAACGTCGCGTCTGTGTATTCATTGAGGTTGATGAGTTCATGAACACTTACGCAAATATTCTACCGGGCGATCCGGCGCCCTGGTTTCATCAGCGATCGATGGCCAATCCCAGCTTTGCATTCGACACCGCTGCGGGACGATACCTCGTCCTCTGCTTCTTCGGGTCAGCCTCGCATCCAGCGAGCAAAGCCGCGATAGAGGCAGCTCTCCGAAAAGCGGACGTGTTTGACGATGTCAAAGCATCGTTCTTCGGTGTTACTGTTGACCCGACCGACGAGACCGAGCAACGCGTTGCCGACCGATATCCAGGCTATCGTTTCTTGTTGGACTTCGATGGCACTGTCAGCCGTCTTTATGGATCGATGCCGATCGATGCCAAACCCGAAGACGGAGAGGTCCCAATCCGCCAGATCTGGATAATGCTCGACCCGACCATGCGTGTCCTGAAGGTCCTTCCGTTTGCGAAGGACGGCAGTGATATCGAGGAAGTATGGTCGTTTGTTGCTGGTCTTCCCGCGATCAACCGGTTCTCCGGCATCGAACTTCAGGCCCCTATCATCGTTCTTCCAAACGTATTCGAGCCCGACCTTTGCAAGAAGCTGATCGGTCTCTACGAGCGGAGCGGCGGCGAGGAATCAGGAGTTATGCGCGAGGTGGGCGGCAAGACCGTCCAGGTCAACGACCATGGTTACAAGCGACGCAAGGACTACGATATCCAGGAAAAGGATGTCATCGCCGAAACACAAGGGCGGTTCGTGCGCAGGATCGTGCCGGAAATCCAGAAGGTTCATCAGTTCACGGCAACCAGGATGGAACGATATATTGTCGCCTGTTATGCGGCTGAGGACGAGGCGCATTTTCGCGCCCACCGCGACAACACGACCAAAGGGACCGCACATCGCCGTTTTGCTGTTTCCGTGAACCTGAACGATGATTTCGACGGCGGAGAAGTGAGCTTTCCCGAATATGGCAGCAGGAGCTTCAAGGCGCCAGCCGGAGGCGCGGTGATCTTCTCATGTTCCCTGCTTCATGCTGTTTCCAAAGTGACGCGAGGTCGTCGCTATGCGTTCCTGCCATTTCTATACGATGATGCCGCAGCCAAGATGCGTGAGGCCAACAACGCCTTCCTCGCAGAAGGCGTCGGCAGCTACTCTGCGGAGAGCAAGGGCCCACCCGCCTAAACGTCTCAATCAAAATGACGCCGTTGGGGCGATGGATTGGCTTGGAAATGCTGTCCCATCGGAAGCTTGTGCATTCGCGGATGATGTTCTTCGCAAGTATCTTGTCAATGCGCCGCCCGCCGATGTCGATGATCTCGAAAAAACACGTGCTGGAACGTCTTGCCTACGACGGCAAATGCTTCAGCTTGTAGAAGGCGAAGCAAGCGAGGGTGCGAGGCGACCGAACCTGGGCTGCTTGCAGGCCTGTCCCATCCCTCGTCACACCGCGCGTTGGTCGCAGTGCATAATGTGCCAACGCGAGCCTGGAGCGATGGCCTTGCTTGCGACGGCGGGGATGTCACTGAGCCATTTCATGGCCTCTGCACTCGATCTTGCTGACAGTTTGACCGGAGGAACCGGATCAGGCAGCCCGGCGGCCAAACCACTGTGCAAGCCAATGGTCGATTGACATTTTTCCCGGTCCCCATGCCATGAGCGACAGCGCCATTGCAGCCCAGGTAATGTGGATCGGCCATCCGTCCGGCACCGTGAGCTCGACGATCAACGTCATGAACAGCAGGCCGGTCGCCGCAAATCGGGTAGCGAAACCCAGGACCAGCAAGATCGGAAAGGTGATCTCGGCAGCGCCAGACAGGAAAGCCATGGTGACTGGCGCCGGATAGGCATAGGGACCGCCCGGCAAATGGAGCATGAATTCGTCGGTGAACAATGTGATCGCCGTATCGTTCAATTGCAGGAAACCATCCCACTTCAGAATGCCCGACTTCCAAAAGGGCACGGCCAGAGCGAGGCGCACAACTGCCTGAACGACGCTCGGCTGCGCAAAGGCCCGAACCAGTCTCTGTGCCATCTCCACAAGTGTCACGATCGGTTGAAACCTGTCTTTGATTGAAGTCTGTTGGGTGGTGGTCGATATCATCATGCGTCTCCGAGAGTGATGCCGCAAAATACCCCCGCTTCGATCATGCCGGCCACGCTGGCCGCGATGTCGAACGACGGACAAGCGTCGATGGCATTGGCTGCGGCGACACCAAGCGGTTCGCCGGAAATGAGGGAAATCAGGAACTCTGCGCCGCCCAAAGGAAGATGACGCACCGCCACCTCCATATCCGGCCGCGTTATAAGCGCATCCTCCGGGTCGACCACTTCAATCGGGCTTATGGAGCGGTCACCGCGATTGGCGGCAAAGATCGTCAGCGCCGGATAGTCCGACCGAACGATCCTTGTTGCCGGATGCGCTGCAAAGACCAATTCACCGAGACGTTCCGGCGGAACGGAAGCAAGAGCATCAGCAGCAAGCGGCTCGACATCCGTTGCGTGGTAGGCGTCCAGCCAAGCCCGTTCGATCCGGGCGACGTCGGGAAGCCAGGGCAATGACCGGGCATATTCGTACTGTTCGATGAAAGCAGGAAAATCCCGACCATATTCGAAGAGAAGCGGCGATGTCGGTGGCGTGGCGCGTACATGAAAGCGCGCCATGGCGCGGAAAAACTCCGCCCCCGTCAGGCGTTGCACCGCCGGGAAAATCCCGGCGAGGGCATCGATCAGACTGACGGTGACGTTGTTGCGGTAGACGTTGTAGCGTTTGATCGCTCCCTTGCCGTTTGGCCCGACAACGCCGTCGGGCGTCCCGGCGTCCGGGTTCGTCAGTGCCGGCGCAAAATCCGCCGCATAAGTCAAGGGCTCTATGCGGCGAGATGAGGGATCAAGCCGCAGCATGACTTTGATCCTGCAACGCGATGGAACCATGGTGATCCATGATCGCCTGCGCTGCGAGGGCCTCGCCACGCAGTATCGGCCAATCGGGTATGTTGCTGTCCCACTCGATGAGCGTTGGAATGGGACCACCACGGCCGATGACGATCTCATAAAGTTTCCAGACGGCATCGGCGACCGGACCGTCATGGCTATCGATCAGCAGCAGTTCGTCCTCGTCGTCCGTCTGCTCGCCGTGGCCCGCGAGATGGATCTCACCAACCGCAGCAATGGGAAAATCGGACAGGTAGTCGAGCGCTGAAAACCCGTGATTGGTGGCAGAGACGAATACATTATTGACGTCGAGCAGAAGACCGCAGCCGGTGCGCCGGACGATGGCGCGGATGAATTCGGTCTCGCTCATCGTCGATTGGCGGAACGTCACATAGGTGGATGGATTCTCCAGAAGGATCGGGCGTCTGATGGTCTCCTGCACTTCCTCGATATGCTCGCAAACCCGCGCCAGGCTTTCTCGTGTGTAGGGAAGGGGCAGGAGATCGTTGAGGAAGGTCGTCCGATGCGTCGACCAGGCCAGGTGCTCAGACACCAGAGCTGGTTCGTAGCGTTCGACGAGAGAGCGGAAACGTTCAAGATGTGCTCGGTCGAGCGGCTGAGGTCCGCCGATCGACATGCACACGCCGTGGAGCGACACCGGATTGTCACGGCGGATCTGTTCGAGAATACGATGCGGCGGCCCGCCGGCCCCCATATAATTCTCGGCATGGACTTCGAAGAACCCGCGATGAGGCCCCTCCGCGGCTATGGAGGCAAAATGCTCGTGTTTGAAGCTCGTCCCCGCGAGCCCCTCGATCGGATGGCGGGGAAAGCGGAGAGTAGTTGCCGCAGACGCGGTCGTTGAAATTTGATCGGTGGTCATGGCGTCTCTCCGCCCCCTCATTGTCATCGCTGTCGGGTGTAGAAATTACATTGCCTTCAGCGTGCCGTGCTTGCCGTTCGGCAGGACGATGGAGGTGCAGGTGCCGCCCCGTACGAATTTCCAGGAATCGCCCTGGAAGTCGACCGTCGAGGTCCCCTGGCAGGACGTGCCCGCGCCGGCTGCACAATCATTCTGGCCCTTCAGGGCAACACCGAAGCATTTCTCCTTGTGAGCGGCGGTCGCAGCAGCGCCCTCGGCTTTGGTGAGTGGTGCCGCGCCTGCCATCGAAGCAAGGGCGGTGGTGACAGCGCCGGCGAGGACCACGGAGTTGATGGTGGATTTGATCGACATTGCGTTCTCCCATAATGGATAGACGCTCTCGTTGAGCGCATATTCAGGTTCGCAATCTCCCCGACATTGGTTACACGCGTCGCTATCACTAGTTCGTGAAAGCTCGCCATGTCACCGGAAACCGGCACGGGCGCGGCGAGGCCGGCAATCGCTTCCAAGTCCTGACCAACATGATGACGTTGCGTGGAATGTGTATTTAGATCGAAAGGTTGCGTCGTCGTCGTCTGCATCATCGCGTTCCTGCGAGCACGCGGACGTCGCATTGCTGTGACCGAGGGCTTTGGCTCTAGCAATAAGGCGCCGACCCTGATTGAAAGGGGATCACGTTTAGGTTTTGCAATGAAGGCATGCAGATGGCAACGTTGCGCCTTCATTCAGCCTGCGAATCAGGAACCAGACATTGACGTCTCCGCAGATGAGATCGAAAGATCCGGAACTGGAACACCAGACCCGGCGGGGACTGCCATCTCTCGTTCTCGCCGCCCTGGGCGTCGTTTATGGCGACATCGGAACAAGCCCGCTCTACGCTTTCAGGGAAGCCCTCCACGCCAACGGTGAATCCGGGGCCACTCACGCGAACGTGGTTGGGATCCTGTCACTGATCGTCTGGGCACTGACGATCGTCGTTACGTTGAAATACGTCACGTTCGTCCTGAAGGCGGACAACCGGGGTGAAGGCGGCACGCTGTCTCTCATGACGCTCGCCCGCGAAAGTCTGGCCGGACGCCCCAAATGGGTGCTTGTCCTGGGCGTGATCGGCGGCTCGCTGTTCCTCGGCGACGCGATCATCACGCCTGCGATCTCAGTCCTGTCTGCGGTCGAGGGCATCGAGGTGGTCGCACCGGCGTTGTCCAACTGGGTCGTGCCGATCACTCTCACGATCATCGCCATGCTGTTTTTCGTCCAGCGATTCGGCACGAGCGGCGTGGCGTCGGTGTTCGGTCCCGTAACGGCTCTGTGGTTTATCGTCCTTGGCGTCAGCGGGGCAATCCACATATTTGACGACCCGTCGGTGTTGGGCGCAGTCAATCCGGTCCACGCAGTCCGGTATATTGCAAACAACATCGGCTCAGCCATCGCGGTGCTTGGGGCCGTCTTCCTTGCCGTGACCGGGGCCGAGGCTCTCTATGTCGATCTTGGACACTTCGGCCGACGGCCAATTGTCGTCGCGTGGTTTTTGCTTGTCTTCCCCAGTCTGCTTCTGAATTACTTTGGACAGGGAGCGTTTGTACTCGCAAACCCGCAGATGGCTGAGCATCCCTTTTTCAGCATGCATCCAGAATGGGCGCGAATCCCCATGGTCTGTCTGGCGACCGCGGCAACGGTTATCGCCAGCCAGGCCGTCATCTCCGGCGCCTACTCGCTTGTCCGTCAGGCGATGCACCTCAACCTGCTTCCGCGCCTGCGCATCCTTCACACCTCCGAAACGCAATCCGGGCAGATCTTCATGCCGCAGGTGAACAACCTGCTTTTCATATTCGTGGCTGCTCTGGTGCTCTTCTTTCGAAGCTCTAGCGGCCTTTCCGCCGCCTATGGCATCGCCGTGACAGGAGAAATGTTCATCACTTCGATTCTCCTCTTCATCGTGATGCGGCGGATCTGGAGCTGGAAGCTGGCGACGGCTCTTGCCGTCATCGTGCCGATGTCACTGATCGACGCCGCATTTCTAGCGGCCAACATCGCGAAGTTCGCAGAAGGCGGATGGGTTCCCGTTGCGGTGGCGACAACGATGGCGCTAATCATGCAGACATGGACGGCGGGGCGTCGGCTGCTTGCTGCCCGCACCAAGGCCGACGAAATCCCGCTCACGGCGATCATCGACAACCTGGCAAGGAAGAAGCCGCCGACGGTGCCTGGGACTGCGATGTTCCTGACAAGCGACATCGAAGGCGCGCCGACCGCACTCCTCCATAGCCTGAAGCACTACAAGGTGCTCCATGAGCAGAACGTCATTCTCAGCGTCGTGACCTCGACCACGCCTTTCGTCCCGGACGATGAAAAAATTTTTCTCGAAAGCTTCAATCGCAACTTCAGTCGGCTGGTGATCACGTTCGGATACATGGAGACGCCAAACATTCCTCGTGCGCTCGTTCTCGCCCGCAAGCTTGGTCTGAAGTTCGACATCATGTCGACCTCATTCTTCCTTTCCCGCCGAACGATCCTCCCGTCGAAGAAGGGCGGCCTGCCTTTCTGGCAGGACCGGCTGTTCATCTCGCTTGCGCAAAATGCTAGCAATGCGACAGACTATTTCGGCCTGCCGTCGGGGCGAGTGGTCGAACTCGGGCTGCAGACATCCATTTAGCGGTACCGATGAGCGCCGGTCTCCCATCATGTTGCGAGGAACTCCGATCTTGTCCGTCTTCGATCTCATCTCGCTGCTTCTGGTTCTCACTGCCGGGTTCTCCTGGATCAACCATCGCTATTTCAGGCTTCCCCCCTCGATCGGGATCCTTGTGATGGGACTTGCGGCGTCGGCGTTGCTGGTCCTGCTGGAGCTTGCCATTCCAAATGTCTCCATCTACGCGGACGTCGCAGCCCTCGTGCGACAGGTGGATTTCCAGACTACCGTCATGAATGGGCTTCTCGCCTTCCTGCTGTTTGCTGGCTCGCTCCATGTCGACTTTTCCGCCCTTCGGTCGCGAGTCGCAGTCGTTGGAGCGATGGCTACCATCGGCGTGCTCCTATCAACGGTGCTCATCGGCGTGGCGATGTGGGCCTTGGCGGCCCTGTTTGGCATAGAGCTGCCGTTCCTGTGGGCGCTGGTGTTCGGCGCGCTGATCAGCCCCACCGATCCCGTGGCGGTTCTCTCGACGCTCAAGGCCGTAAAGGTCCCGCAAGCGCTCGAGACGGACATGGCGGGCGAGTCGCTATTCAATGACGGCGTCGGCGTCGTCGTGTTCACCGCATTGCTCGCGCTGGCGAGCGGCGGCACAGACGTCGGCGCGGCGCAGGTCGCGGAACTCTTCGTCGTCGAGGCACTGGGAGGGGCAGTGATCGGCCTGCTATCAGGTTACGTTGCCTACTTGGCGATGAGGGCGATCGACGACTATCCCGTCGAGGTGTTGATATCCATTGCGCTGGCGATGGGTTGCTATTCCCTCGCCTCTGCACTGCATATGAGCGGCCCGATCGCCGTCGTGGTCGCCGGAATCCTCGTTGGCAACCGTGGACCGAGGGACGCGCTCAGCGACGTGACGCAGCGATATCTCTTCGGCTTCTGGACATTGGTCGACCAGATCCTAAATTCGGTGCTCTTTCTCCTTATCGGGCTTGAGGTTCTTGTTCTCCGCTACGAGACGTCAATCCTGCCGCTCGCCCTCGCCGCCATACCCGTGGCGCTCGCGGCCCGCTTCGCGTCGACCATCATCCCCGTGACCCTGCTCCGCAGAAACTACGACTTCGTCCGCGGCACGGTAATCGTCCTCGTCTGGGGAGGTCTCAGGGGCGGCATATCGATCGCCTTGGCACTGTCCCTTCCGGAAACGCCCTTCAAGGCGGCTCTGCTTGCCGCCACTTATGCCGTCGTGATCTTCACGATCGTGGTTCAGGGACTGACACTGGGAAAAGTCGCCAGCCGCTCATTGCGGGCGTCCGGCCCTTCAATGTAGAGAACAGCAGTGGCTTTGAGTGGACGACGACATGAATATCAGCAAGAGGTGGATTCCTTTCGTAATCGCAGTCCTGGCTCTCCTCGCCGTAGCGCAAATCGCGATAGTGGGCGCGGGGGCGATGGGATGGTTCGGCTCCTAGTGAGGGCTGTTCACAAAGACCGCCCCCGAGCGGCCCGGACACATTGGCAACAACGGCTATTGAATCAGGCGGAAGCGAGGTGACGGCGCAATGAGGGTAGCCATTCATGCGCTCGGCACGCGCGGAGACGTTCAACCCTATGTCGCTCTGGCATTGGGATTGATCGAGCGAGGACATCGAGTACAGCTCGCTGCTCCGGTTCAGTTCGAGAGCATGGTGCAAGACCACGGCATCGCATTTGCCCCCCTGCCTGGAGAGTTTCTCGCTCTTCTCGATACTCCGGAAGGAAAGGCGGCGATCGCCGGCAGCAAGGGCTTCAGTGCGGGTTTGAAGCTGCTAAAGTACGTCCGTCCGATGATGCGAACCCTGCTAGACGCGGAATGGAGAGCAGCGCAGGCCTTCAACCCCGACATCTTCGTGCATCATCCGAAGGCAATCGCGGTGCCACACATGGCGGAGGCGCTTCAGTGCCCATTTATTCTGGCCTCGCCCCTGCCTGGCTTTACGCCGACCGCCACTTTTCCCAGCCCGATGTTGCCTTTCAGAGATCTGGGCTGGTTCAACCGGATCAGCCATATCGCGGCGATCAGGGGCGCGGAACTTCTGTTCGGCACGTTGCTCTCGACCTGGAGGGTGGAACAGCTTGGTCTGGCGCGACGCAGGACGCCAGCTATCGCTTCGAATGGCACGCTCTACGCCTATAGTCGCCATGTCGTGCCGGTCCCTCCGGACTGGGGCAGTGACGTGCTGGTAAGTGGCTACTGGTTTCTCGACAGCAAGAACTGGCGACCTCCAGACGATTTGGCAGCATTCCTCGCGGATGGGAAGCCGCCAATCTACGTTGGCTTCGGAAGCATGCCGGGCGTCGATCCGGGCCGAATGACAGCCACTGTTGTCGAGGCCCTCGCAAGGCAGGGCAAGCGGGGTATCTTGGCTTTGGGAGGCGGTGCTCTGGCCGCGGACCATAAATCCGGTCATGTCCACGTCGTCCGCGACGCCCCCCACGACTGGTTGTTTCCCGAGGTGAGCGCGGTCATCCACCACGGCGGCGCCGGAACGACCGCGGCCGCTCTTCGGGCCGGCAAGCCTATGATCATTTGCCCATTTTTCGGCGATCAACCGTTCTGGGCAAGGCGTGTAACAGACCTCGGCGTCGGACTGTCACTCGATCGCAGAGCATTGACCGTCGAGAGCCTGACAGATGCACTCGCAGCCATGGACGATCCACATATGCGACGCCAGGCAGATGCCCTTGGCTCTAGGATTCGGGACGAAGATGGGGTTGCGAACGCAGTCGGTTTCATCGAGGCTGCTGCGGACAAACTGCATTGAGGCCCATGAATTCGCGCTACCCAGTCGAGAGGCCATTCGTGCCAAGCGGGCAAAATCGGGAGAAGGCGATAAACTACCGCGATGCCGCAATGTGCGTACGCGAAAGATATGCTCGCCTGCAAAGATCGATGGCTTGCATTTCATGCGCGGTGTTCTCGATATATCTATCGATTGAGATTGAGCGCTCACGCAGCGGAAGGTCAATGAATGCTGTTTAGGAGACGGAAGCCGCTCTCACTGGCTCAGCGGATCCGTGCCCTCGTTTGGCCATCCAAGGGGCTATTGCGGTCCATCCGGTACATTGCCATTCGAGTGCTTCGATTGAAGGCTACTCCTCATGCAGTTGCGGCTGGCGTTGCAGCAGGGGTGGCCGTGTCCTGTACCCCCTTTCTCGGCTTTCATTTCATAATGGCATTTTGTCTGGCCTTCATCCTCAGAGGCAATATGATCGCGGCTGCGCTCGGGACGGCGTTTGGGAACCCTCTTACCTTTCCGCTGATCTTTGCTGCCGCCTACCGGATCGGAATCTTTCTTTTGGGTCGCGCGCCCGAGAGGGTGGGTGAAGCCAATCTGTTCACCCTGCTCCGGCACCTCGATTTTGCACCGCTTTGGCATCCCATTCTAAAGCCGATACTTGTCGGCGGCCTTCCGCTCGCCGCGCTATCCGGTGCAGTCTTTTATGTATTGACGTGGCAAGGCGTTCGCCTGTTCCAGCAGCGAGGAAAGCGGCGGAAATCGTAAGATCCAAAAGAGGCGGCGGCGCGAAGACCCTCCGAAGAACTTGATGTCCACGAGTGCCGTCGCCGCGAACTCGTAGATGACTACGACCGGCTGCTTTTCCGCCGGCTCGCCATCAGAACCGCGGATCCGGCCACGCCAGAGATCGCCGAACCGAGCAGAATGCCGATCTTGACCTTGTCCTGTACGGCTGGGTCATCGAAAGCGAGAAGACCGATAAAGAGACTCATCGTGAAGCCGATGCCGCAAAGAAGCGCGACACCGGTCATCTGCGTCCAGTTCGCCATTGCTGGAAGCTGCGCAAAACGTAGCTTCACCAGGAGGCCGACGACGGAGAGAACCCCAAGCAACTTGCCAGCAAACAGTCCGGCGGCGACGCCAATTGTATGAGGGTCTCCCAAACTCGAGATGGACGTGCCGCGAAGCGAAACGCCGGCGTTGGCCAAGCCAAAGAGTGGGACGATGATGAATGCCACTGGTCGATGAAGCAGGTGTTCGAGCCGGTGCAGCGGAGATTCTTCGTCGCTAGCCTCCGGAGCGCCGGGAGAAAGCTTAATCGGTATCGTCAAGGCCAGCAGCACGCCCGCAAGCGTGGCGTGGATCCCGGAGGTGAACATCAGCACCCACAAGGCGACGCCAAGGCCGAGATAAAGCGTCAGCGTCTTCACGCCGGCTCGGTTCATGAAAAACAGCAGGGCAAGAACTGCGGCGGCTCCGGCAAGGGCCAGGAGGTTGAGACCGTTTGTATAGAAGAGTGCGATGACGAGGACGGCGCCGAGGTCGTCGATAATGGCAAGCGCCGCCAGAAAGATTTTCAGGGACGCCGGAACCCGGTTGCCAAAGAGCGACAGCACTCCGAGCGCGAAGGCAATGTCTGTGGCCGTCGGGATCGCCCAACCGCGGAGGCTAGCTGGCGTCCCGGCATTGAAAGCCAGATAGACGAGGGCTGGGGCGAGCATTCCTCCGGCCGCGGCGGCACCGGGAAGAATTCGCCTGCTCCAGGTCGAGAGCTGGCCATCGAGCATTTCGCGCTTGATCTCCAGACCGACGAGCAGGAAGAACACGGCCATCAGGGCGTCATTGATCCAGTGCTGCAAGCTCAGTGGCCCGAGGTAAAGATGGAGGGCATGGAAATATGCGCCCGCCAGCGGCGAGTTTGCGACCGCAAGGGCCATTGCCGCGGCAGCCATCAAAACGATGCCGCCGGAGGCCTCGCTGTCAAGAAATCTGCGGAGAGTGGATTGAATGCGGCCAGTCGCGATCGGCAAGGACATGGTTTCGCGCTCCCTTCTGGAAGGTTGATCTTTGTCTCCGTCGATTTCGGGGAAGCCCGCGGCGCACGCAGCACACGCCATCCGGCGAGGAATAACGAAATGCTAGACGATTATCTAGACGCCCTCGTGCGATATTTCCATGTCTCTCACCACCTGACAGCTATACAAACCCTGCCTCGATAAGCAATTATCGGTCGCGCCAATAGAAATTAGTCGTCCGTGTGCAGAAGATCGCTCCACCGGTGCAGGTCACAACGGGAGATGGAACTGTAAAAGCGCGCGTTGTCATGCCTGTCTGCGGTTGCTCCCGCGCCGGCGCAGATCGGTAAAAAAAGCCCGCTCCAGCGGGGGAAGCCAAGGAGCGAGCCAGATGCCCTTAGCGTTCAAACGCCTCAGGAGAGCTCCCCACAATATACGCCCGCTCATGCGATTGTAAATTGTTCGGCAGATCGAGTATGCAGAACTCACAGCTCGTCCGATCTCTCAGCCGCACCTTCATCGCGACTCCAACTGACCAAGGTGCGCCCCCGCCCGCTCCGAGCCAAGTAGCGCGGCTCCATGAAGCTTTCGTCTCGATCAGGGAACCTATGGGTTGCGACAGTTCGTTGAAAGCAGCTTCCGATTACACCGAGGGCGCTCCAAATTTCCAACTTGGTTTTCATATTTTGGCGCGCACAACCACTGCATCGGCTCTGCCCTGTTCCTCATCGTTTATTTCCGCTAAGGCGACCGGCGACCGATGCGAAAAAAAAGTCGCAAGGGCATGCGTCCCGAGAAAAACACGCTATTTGCTGTCAGGTGGCTCAGGGAACCCTCCACTATGGAAGTGGTTGCACGATGGGCGATATGCTGGCCGAATGGCTGGCTCGGACGAGATCATTCTGGAGGTCTCCTTCCGAGCCAGCTCAGGGCCTGGGTCGAATTAACGTGTGTGGCGCCGGGAAGATGGGGCTCCCATTTACGGCGCTAAAACCGGAAAAGACTGATTGTGGCCGAAGGATGAAATGGATGGCCCCTTCGGGTGGATTAGGCTACCTGAAGTGGATTCCGCGGCACAAAAGCTTATTCGGCACTCAGCGGGTTAAGTAATCGAAACTAGTCATTGAGAACAGGATCGCCAGCCAGGCGACCGCGCCCAAAGCCGAGAGCCTTGCCAGAGCGGGCTGCTCATCCAGATGCATGTAGCGCCAGGCCACGAAGGCGCTTTTGGCCACAGCGATACCTAATGCAGCGACAAGTCCGATTGCTCCGGAAAGCACCGTGCTTGAGATCATTGTCAGTCCAAGCAATACGAGCAAGAGGCCCCAGACGGTTAGGATCGAGAATTCCTTTGTCATCGCTACCTCGCCAGATAAAGGAGTGGATAGAGGAAGATCCAGACGACATCGACGAAGTGCCAGTAAATCCCGCAGACCACCATGATGATGCTGCGCTGAGGCAAAGCTAGCTTTTGGGACAATGTTCCAATGAGGATACCGGCCATGATCAATAGGCCGAGCGACAAGTGAACTGCATGAAGTCCCGTGGAAATCAGATAAAGATCCATGAATAGGCGGTGGCTTGGCTCAGTCAATGCTGCGCCGCTTCCGGATACCGGCAGCAGACCCTCTTGATATTCCACCCGATATTCATAAGCCTTCAGACCAAGGAATCCTAAACCCAGGATAGCGGCCAACGCCACGAACCATGCTGTACGCTTTTCCCGACCGCGCTTGGCGCATTCCACCGCCATCGCCATCGCAGCGCTGGATGTCAATAAAACGGCGGTATTGACGCCAGCCAGCAGCCAATGCATCGTCTTCGACGCAACCACAACCTGCTCCGGATGCTCCAGCCGCAGCCAGGCGATCGTCAGGAAAATACCGCCGAACAGCAAGGTTTCGGTGCCGATGAAGATGTAGACCCCCATCATCACCGCTTCAACCTGGCGGTTAGGATCGTCATAAGGAACCCTCACGCGGGTGATTTCGGTCATTGTTCGCCCTCCCGCTCCACCGGATAATCGTAAGGGGGGCCGCTAACGACCGGCAGATGGTCGAAGTTGTGCTTCGGCGGCGGCGATGGCACCGTCCACTCCAGTCCACGTGCATCCCAAGGGTTATCACCCGCAGGTTGGCCATAACGCATGGAATAGAACAGGTAGACGAAGGGCGTTAGATAGGCGAACCCAAGAATGGTCGCTCCGGCAGACGACAGTACGTGCAGGGTCTGGAACTCGGGCGGGTACACATGGTAGCGCCGTGGCATGCCCCAGTAACCCAACAGGAACTGCGGGAAAAAAGTCATGTTGAATCCAAGAAAAATGAAAATGGCAGTAATACTGCCCCAGATGTGGTTGTAGCGGCGGCCGATGATCTTCGGCCACCAATAGTGCAGGGCGCCGAAGAAGGCGGATACGGTACCGCCAACCATAATGTAGTGAAAATGCGCCACCACGAAATAGGTGTCGTGGACGTGGAGGTCGATAGCCAGCATGGCGAGCATGAGCCCAGTCAATCCGCCGACAACGAACAGACCGATGAAGCCCATGGCAAAGAGAAACGGCGGATCGAGGCCAATGTGGCCCTTATAGAGGGTTGCGGTCCAATTATAGACCTTGATGCCTGACGGAACCGCGACGGCCAAGCTCAGTAATGAGAACGCGGCGCTGGCGTACATCGACTGGCCGGAAACGAACATGTGATGCCCCCAGACAAGGAAGCCAATTGCGGCGATCGCCATGGAGGACCCAGCCACGAACTGATAACCAAACACGGGTTTGCGGGCGGCAGCAGCTATCAGCTCGCTGACCACCCCGAGTGCCGGGAGCACCATGATATAGACCGCAGGATGGCTGTAGAACCAGAACAGGTGCTGGTAAAGCAGAGGATCGCCACCCAGAGCAGGATCGAAGACGCCGAGGTGGAAAAAGCGTTCAGCGACGATCAGCACCAGCGTGACCGACAAAACAGGCGTCGCCAGGACAAGAACGAGCGATGTCGCGTAATGCGACCAGACAAAGAGCGGCAGACGACCCCAGGTCATACCCGGGCATCGAAGCTTGTGGATCGTGACGATGAAGTTCAGCCCGGTTAGAATGGACGAGAACCCGGCGATGAAAACCGCCGTCGCTGCAAGAACAACGTTTCCGTTCGAAAACATGGAGGAGAGCGGCGTGTAGAATGTCCATCCGGTATCGACGCCGCCGGTGACCACCACAATCAATGTGAACAAGCCAGCCAATACAAAGATATACCAGCTCAGGAGATTGAGGCGCGGGAACGCAAGGTCGCGCGCGCCGATCATCAGCGGGATCAGGAAATTGCCAAACGTGTTCGGAATAGACGGAATGAGGAAGAACCAGACCATGATCACGCCGTGGAGGGTGAAGGCACGATTGTAGCCCTCATTGGTCAGCAAATCTCCCTGCGGTGTCAGGAGATCCGCGCGCACAAGAGCAGCGGCGACGCCGCCGATGAAGAAGAAGAATGTAATTGCGATGAGATAAAGAATCGCGACACGCTTATGGTCCGTCGATAGAAGCCATGAGCGCAGACTGTGGCCTGCCCTCAAATAGCTGACGCGTTCCTCCCGAGTCTGGGAAAGCCCCTCTCGATGGAGATTGGTGTTTAAGTGCGTTGCATCATTGCGTGGCATCGGCCGCGCCCCCTGTTCCAATCGACTTGATGTAGGCGACGAGCTTCAGTACCTCCTCTTCCGAAAGGATGTTCTGGAACGTCGGCATGATCGGCGGATACCCGGCGGCGAGCTGCTTCTGCGGCAGCAGAATGCTGTCGCGGATGTACTGATCATCCGCCTTCACGGTCGTCCCGTCTGAGAGGGGCACCGGGCTACCGTAGACGCCATCGAGCTTCGGTGCGTGCACGCTTGCCGAGGGATCATGACAGCCGCTACAGCCGTGACTGCGAAAGAGCGCCGCGCCTGCAGCCGCCAAAGTTTGGTCGACGGAAAAACGGCTCAGCCACCGGCTATACTGCGCATGTGTGGTGACGATAATCTGGCCGCCCATTTCGGAATGATCAGTGCCGCAGAACTCGGCACAGGTTAGACGGAAAGTCCCGACCTTGTCCGGCGTGAACCACATCACCGTATAACGGCCCGGAACCACATCCTGCTTCAGACGTAGGGCGGGGACGAAGAGGCTATGGATAACGTCTTGCGAGGCCATGGTAAGCTTGACCGGCTGGTCTACTGGTACATGAAGCTCGTTGATCTCACCCTGCCCTTCAGGATGCTGAAATTTCCACATCCACTGCTTGGCGACGACGTCGATATCGAGCGCATTCGCCGGCGGGAAATAGCGTGTAGCGAAAAGTGCTGTCGACCAGCCGAAAAAACCGAGAAGGCATAAGGAAGGCAGGATAGACCATGACAATTCCAGCCGAAGATCTCGTTTCGGCGGATGAACGCGATTGGCTGGTTTGCCACGGCGATACTTAATGGCAAAGACGATGATAAGGATGAAGACAGGCCCCGCCATGGCGAGGATGAGCGCGGAAAAAGCGATAGCGAAGATGTCGACCTGCTGGCTGTAGGTGGAGCTTTCGACCGGCATCAGAAACGCAAACAGGTCAGCCATCACGCTCCACCTCCTTCCGCCGCTCGCGCATCACGGAAAGGCTAAGCCATCCTAGCAATAGTGCGGCCGTCACGCCGGCGAAGATACGCAACGCGTCCCAGATGATTGGGGAATACTGACCGGTCGTAGGATCGTAATGGTAGCAGAGAAGAAGGAGCTGGTTTGCCCATGAGCCTATCTGCCCCTGCCCCGCTTCCGTTAGCGCCAGCTTGAGGTCGTCCGGCGTCGGCGCCAGTCCGTACAACCAGTGACTAAGATGACCCCCCGGCGTCAGCACTGCAGTGGCAGCGACGTGCGCATATTGCCCGATTTCTGGGTCCCAGGCGTAGCGGTAGCCGAGTGCCTGGGTCACCCCTGCGATGGCTTTCCTGCTGCCGGTCAAGGCATGGACTTTGACAGCAAGATTGGGGTAGCGCTTGCGAAGCTCCGTCATCGATTGCTGAGCGTCGCTAGGTGTTTCCGCCGGATCGATGCTCATTGCAACGACGGCAAAATCCTCTCCGGGTTGGTAGGGCTGGCTGCGAATAGCATCCATGAGGCCCGAAAGGGTTACGCCGCAAATGTTGGGGCACCGGTGAAGGAGAGGAACAAGCAGCATCGGCCGCCCGCGAGCAAGGCTGTCGAGGCTGATGTCGCGGCCCTTTTCATCAACAAAACTGCTCGATAGGGGAATCTGTGCATCGGGATGTTGATCTATGCCCGCCTGCTTGAAGGGATCGAAAGCCTGCGTCGAAATCGGTCCAAGGACCAGGCTTACGACCATCGACGTCAGGAGGCCTTTGAGCAAACCCGTCATGGTTGGGCTCCCTGCCTTCTGGCGGGTCCGAGGTCCGGCCACCCCTGCTGCGCCAGGAGCTTCATGGCTTCATCGATCGGAATATGCGCGGAACTGCGAGCCTCGTCATTCCAACCTGCCTGTGCTAGGCGTTCCGCCGCCTCGGATTCGATACGGTGATTATCAGCTTTCGGATCGACTTCGAGCCGTACGCCCAGACGAAGCTCACCCTGCTGGGGAACCTGGCTTGCAGGCTTTGTCCAAGCGAGGACTGCCGTGGCAACTGCCACGCAGGCGATCATGAGTATAAAAACGAGCAAAAGCGCAAAGAGAGCTCGCCGGGGGGCGATGTCTCTGGTCTCGACAGCAGGAAGATGTTCAAGTGCTTTCATGGAGCGTCTCGTTCCTGACGTCGGGCGGTTCCGCGCCCAGCTGATCCGAGGCCGAAGGCCACCAAGGCCATGCCTGCGCTGGCCGCTGCATAGGATGGCCATGCCCAGGCGGGTCGGACCAGTTCCGGGAGCACGAGCCAGCCAATCTCCAGGAATGTGCCGGACAGCGTAAGCGCCGCGAAAAAGATGAGCCAGCGCCCATTCTGTCGGACCGGCGGGAAGAGCAGCAAAAACGCCGGCACCAGTCTCAGCGTGAGCAGGATCAGGACCAGCCAATACCAGGCGCCTTCGGAGCGGCGCGCAAACCAGGCGGCCCGTGCGGGAAGGTTGCCCGACCAGAGAATGAAATATTGCATGAAGTCGAAATAGGCCCAGCACAGCAGAAACGTCAGAAACAACGAACCCATGAGAGATCGCTCGCTGGCAGCGGGTGACGACCGGAAGCACCGGATAAGGACGATTGCAGCGAAAGCGGTCAGCGTCTGTATGGCGAGGAAATAGAGCCCAAAACCCGACGAGTGAAATTTAGGATCAAGGGAAAGCACAAGATCGGTGGCGAACAAGCCATCCAGGAGAACGAAGAAGACGAGGCCGCCAATTGCCAAAGCCCTGTGCTGCCCTCGTGAAAGATGGAATGCGATCCAAACGCCTCCCCCGACGAAGACCACCAATCTTGCCGCAAGACCCAGAGGCGTCAGATAATCGGCCTGGAAACCGGAAAGACCCTCACCTGAATACCAGGGAAAGATGGTCTTCATGCCAAGAAGGACAGGAAGAACGAAAAGCGCCAGCACCGGTATAAGCCCCGCAAGCAAGTTAGCCGGCGGCCTAATTACCGTACGCCAGAAGCCGGGAATGACGTCGGCGAGCATCAAGAAAAACAGCCCGCCGAGAACAGGCGCGCTTTGGAGAACGAAGGCAGCAAGCCAGCCGGTAAGCGCCTCGCGAGGAGCAGCGAACGAAGCAGCGAAGACAAGCGCCAGTGCGACAGATCCCAGCCCCAGCTGCGGATCCAAGATGATCCGCGTTTTCATGGCTTCGCGACCTTTCCCTCTACCTGCACCCCAGCCAAGGTGGCCGGAGGAGCATTCTGGCTGAGTTGCAGAGCCTTGACGTAAGCAGCAATCGCCCAGCGGTCACGCGGTTCCACGCGGTCGGCATAGGAATACATTACGCCGTGCCCATGGGTGATGACGTCTACGACATAGCCGCTGGAAGCATCTCTCAGCCTCTTGGTGTGAAAGCTCGGCGGATGGGGAAACCCGCGGGAGGGGATCCGGCCGTTTCCATACCCAGCTGGATCATGGCAGGGCGTGCAATAAATCATATAGCGCTGCTGGCCACGCTTTAGCAGCGCGAGCGACATTGGCGGCTTGTCTTCCACTGCATTGCGGTAAGCATCGTCATCCCGGGAAATTGCGCCATCTGGCGGCGCTTGCAAGGACTTCCCATCTTCAAAAAGGCCGCTCTTCTCGTAAGAATCATAGCGCGGCTGATGATCCATATTATCGCATGACGACAGCAGCAGGATGGCGGCGCCGAACAGCATCCATTTCATTCCGGCTCCTCCGTCTGGCCCACGATGAAAAGCATCACCGGATTCAGCGAACGCAGGAACTCTGCCGTCGCCTCTACGTCAAAACGCGGGTCGTTTCCGAACACGATTAGAAAGAACCGGTCAGTGCTGACGAGGTTAAACCTGTCAATGTCAAACACCGGGTGGTGCAACCGGGGTAGCCGATTGAGAAGAAGCATTCCCAATACGGCGGCCAGCACAGTAAAGAGCACGCAGGTTTCGAAGGTAATCAGCATGAAAGGCTGCCATGCAAAAAGCGGGCGTCCTCCGATATCGATCGGAAAATCCCAATTGGTGTAGATCTGCATTGCATAGCCTGCAGCCGCGCCGAAACCGCCGCCCAGAATTGTGATCCAAGGTACGCGGTTGTCTTCTACGTCCAGGGCCGCCGACAGGCCTGGAAGGGGAAATGGCGAGTAGGCATCCAGCGAGCAGAAGCCTTCTGCGCGGGTCCTTCCTGCTGCCTCGACTAACCTCTCGCCCGCGTCGAATTCCACAAGGATACCGAAAGGCTCAATGTCTGCGCTGGGTTCACGCATGGTCCAAGCTCCCCGTTTCCTCATAGGCCTCCTTGACTTCGAAGGCAGAGATGACCGGAAGGAAGCGGACAAACAGGAGATAGGGCGCGAAGAACACGCCCAACATCCCGACGAAAAGCAACCATTCCCAAAAACTGGGATGATATTCGCCATAGGACGAGACAAGCCAGTCGCGGTAAAGCGCGCTGGTCAGCAGCATGAAACGTTCATACCACATGCCGACTGTGACTGAGAGGGCGACCAGAAAGATCACAATGGGCGATCTGCGGCTAGACCGGAACCAGAGAAGCTGCAGCGGCACGAAATTCAAAACCACAGCGCCCCAATAGCTATAGGAATAAGCGCCCGCGATTCGGTCGCGCAGGGTTTCCACTTCCTGCACGTCGCTGGAATACAGCGCATTGAAAATTTCGGCGAGGTAGCCGTAGGCGGTCATCAGACCGGTCACCAGCAGGAAGACCGCGAGGAGATCGAGGTGGCGCGCGCGAACGAGTTGGTCGAGGCCGAGAGGATGGCGGATCACCGTGGCGATCATGATAACGACCGCGAAGCCGGAAAAAGCCGCGCCCATGACAAAGTAAGGTGGAAAGACGGTTGAATTCCAGCCGGGAATCGGACCTGCGGCGAAAAGAAGGGAGATCTCCGAATGGACGGAGATCACCAGGGGCACGGCAATCGCGGCGGTCAGTCGATAGGCCTGCTGCCATTTTGCCCAGTGTCGCGCGGAGCCTCGCCAGCCAAGTGCAAAGAGACCATAAAAAACCTGCTTGCGCCTCGTTTTTGCCCGGTCGCGCACCGAGGCAAGATCCGGGATAATACCGATGTACCAAAATAGCACCGAGACGGTCAGATAGGTGAGCACGGCGAAAAAGTCCCAGGTCAGCGGGCTCTTGAACTGCGGCCAGATCTGCATCGTGTTAGGATAAGGTGCCATCCAGTAGAAAAACCAAGGCCGCCCGAGATGGAGGATCGGATAGAGCCCAGCGCATAAGACGGCGAAGAGTGTCATCGCCTCGGCAAACCGGTTGAGTGAATTGCGCCAATGGGCGTTGACGATCAACAGCAGCGCGGAAATCAGAGTGCCCGCATGTCCGATTCCGAGGAACCACACATAGTTGGAAATCGCCAGTCCCCAATTGACGGGAATGTTGTTTCCCCAGACGCCGACACCGCGCCAAAACAGAACGGCAACCGCGACGACGAAACAGCCTAGCAGCAGAAGCGAAACTGCAAAGAGCAGCCACCAGGCGCGCGGGCGCGGGAAATCAAGCGGGATTGACACGATCTCTCTTGTGATTTCCTGATCGGGATCTGCAAGGCGATCGGTCATGTTTTCCCATCCTCCTCCGCCAGATCGGGGCCGATGCGCGCGAGGTAGGTGGTGCGTGGCCTGGTATTGGCTTCCTCCAGGAGTGCATAATCTCTCGACTGAGCCTTTTTGCGGCTGACGGCTGAGTTGGGATCGGCAATATTCCCGAAGACGATAGCCTCGGACGGGCAGGCTTGCTGGCAGGCTGTTACCACCTCACCTTCCCCAATCTGCCTTCCCTCCTTGTCAGCCGTAATGCGCGCTTGCGCGATGCGCTGGACGCAATAGGTGCATTTTTCCATAACGCCGCGGCTGCGTACCGTCACATCCGGGTTGCGCATCGCTTGCACAGACTGAGGATCGTCGGCCGTAAAGTCGAACCAGTTGAAGCGTCGCACCTTGTAAGGGCAGAAGGACGAACAGGTCCGTGTGCCAATGCAACGGTTGTAAACCTGCAGGTTCAATCCATCCGTGCTGTGGACAGCGGCATTAACAGGACACCCCATCTCGCATGGCGCCTGCTCGCAGTGCATGCAGGGGACTGGCTGGAAGCGCGAAGAGGGCTCGCCGCCACTCTCGGCGAAATAATGATCAACCCGCATCCAGTGCATTTCGCGGCCTTCAGCAACGAGGTCACGCCCCACCACTGGAATATTGTTCTCTGCCTGGCATGCGGTGATGCAGGCATTACAGCCGATGCAAAGATCGAGATCGATCGCCATGCCCCAGCTGGGGTCGGGCATCGGCTTTTCGGGATAGAAGGATGGCTGATCGGGTTTCGGTTCAACTTGGCTTTTCGCCGTTATCACGCGGGAAAAATCATGCTCACCCATGTCGTGAACCGGCTGGGTCGTGGCAATTTTCCGCCGAACGCCGGTCTTGGCGAGTTTTGCACCCCTTACCTCCCACGCGGCATCCACGGTTAGGATGGGCCCAACGTTGTACCCGGCGCCGCTCGAAATTCCGCCGAGCACCGTTCGGCCATAGCCCATGGTCAGGCTGATGGTATCGGGGTCCTGCCCCTTGGCGATCCATGCGGCCCCCGTGATCGCGGCCTCACCAACCGAGAGAGTGACTTCATCGCCATCAAGAATGGCCTCACGGTGCGCAAGCTCCGGCGAAATCTGGATGACATTGTCCCAGACAATCTTGCTCAAGGGGCGTGGCGTCTCCTGCATCCAGGCATTTTCCGAGAAGCTTCCGTCCCAGACGCTCGGATCCGGTCGAACAAGGGCAGTCGGTTGTGGGCCTTGCGGTGGAGGAAGTGGAAGGCTTCGATCTTGTATCGGAGGTGAAATCGGAGAAGGTTTGGAACCTGGTACAATTCCCTTCAAAAGCGCTTCGCGCCACCTGCTGTTGAAATCGTCACCCCAGCGCACGCGCCATGTGTCTTCGACCAGCGTTCGTTCAGCGATTTGCCCGCCCACCAGGCGATCAAGCACCGCATGCTGGGAACGCACGTCAAAGAACGGCCGGACAAGCGGCTGCAGGATGCATATTGAACCATCTACGGCAACTGCATCGCTCCAGGATTCCAGATCGTGCTGGAGCGGCACATGCCAGTTGGCTGCTTGCGCAGTTTCATCGACATGAAGACCTGCATGAACAACGAGCGGAACCTTCCGGACTAGATCGGCAAATGCGAGCTGCCCGGGCGCAGCATAGACGGGATTGGAACCGAGGCAGACGAGCGTCGTGACTTCACCCGCTTCGATTCTTTGCGCCATCAGCCGCCAAGCCTGCTCCGGATCTCCCTTCAGCAGCGGCGGTTGATCAATATACCCAATCGTACTGCCAATATTGCCAAGCTGCTCATTGATGAGAATAGCCAGACGCTGGAGGCGCTCCGGTTGATAGTCTCCGACAGTGACGAGCGAACGTCCCCTTGCGGAAAGCAATGCCGCTCTGGCGGAAGTCAGCCAGTCCTGTGCCGCCGGTGACAGGTCATCGGTTGCATTTACCTCCAGCCCAACTCCGGCTGCGAGCGCGCAAATGAGCGGGTCTAGCGCCTGCGGCGCGACGCTGAGCCGACGGTCGGAAATGGCGCCTGTGGTACTCGGAACCGATTCAGCGACGAACAGCAGAGATCGCCCCTGTCCGCTCTGCCGTCGCTGCCGGGATCTGCCGAACAGCAATCCATTCCTTGTTTGAAAAGGTCCAGCACCCAGGAAATCATCGTCAAAGCTGACAATCACCTCAGCTGCGTCGTATCGCGGCTGAGGAACAAGGGAGCGACCGAAAAGAGCCTGTGCCGCCTTGGATGAGGCTCCAGGTCGCGCGGGATCAATGCCAAGAATCAGAGCTTGCGGCCAACGCGCTTTCACGGCGTCGAGTTGGCGTCCAAGCGTGATCGAAGTGGAGGCGCCGATCACAAGACACAGCCCACGCCCCTTTTGACCGTCAAGGCGCGCAGCATTATCAACCATCGCGCCTTCAAAGGCGTCCCACGTACTGAGTTTGCCTTTTTGCAGTGGTGAGCGTGAGCGGTTCGGATCATAAAGGCTCAGCAGCGCCGCCTGTGTAAAGGAATCCGACTTCCCGGCGGATGCTGGATGATCCGGATTTCCTTCAAGCTTGACCGGACGGCCGGTGAAGGTCTTGCCGATAACCGGTTGCGCGTACCCACACAAAGTAACGGAGGTCGCATACCATTTTGCTATACCAGGTACGACATTTTCCGGCTGCACGACATAGGGAAGAGCAGCCTCGTCTTCTTCGCCTTTGCAGCCGACCAGGCCGGCCATTGCCAGCGACGCGCCCATTAGTTTCAGGAGCGTTCGGCGGTCGACGCTCGTCTCGCCGATCGGCAAGCGAGGATCTGGTCGTCTTGGATCACGCGCGTTCATTCTCTACCTATGGCAAGTATGACATTCCGTAAGCGTTTGTGGATGAAGCGACTTGACGTCATGGTTCAGCTTATCCACCTCTCCCACTGAAGATGGGCTCGGCTTCCATCCCGTCCAGTCCATTCGTGTTACCTCTTCTGGCGGCCGAAGCTGCGGTGTCGGGTTGCGATGGCAGTCGAGGCACCACCCCATCTGGAAAGGATGCGCCGCAGCAAGAAGCGGCATCTCGTCTACCCGTCCATGACAGGTAACGCAGGGAACGCCTTTGGCGACGTGGGCGGAGTGGTTAAAGTAGACATAGTCCGGCAGGCGCGAGACACGTTGCCAAGGAATGGGTTGACCGCTAGCGAGACTATGCCGTACCGGCGCCAGCACGTCAGCGTTTGTCCAGATTTGCGAATGGCAACTCATGCAGATGTGGGTCGGAGGCAGTCCTGCCCTGCTGCTGACTTCGACAGAGGTGTGACAATAGCGGCAGTCCAGCCCAAGTCCCCCGACATGATGCTGGTGGCTGAATGGCACAGGCTGATCGAGCGCCCAGCCGACTTTGAACCCCGCTCCCTCCATCGCGTAAGCTCCCAGCAGGGTAAACATGAAAACGAGAAAGGCGGCTAAGACCAGAGCTCGTAAGCGTGTGTCAGCTGAAGCAGTGAATACTTGAACCACTTCGCGCCCCTGCTCAGCACGTGGTTGGCAATGACCTGGCACATTCGCCCGCTCGAACGTCAATGCCCGTGTTTAGTTCCCAAGTACTTTCCGACTGGGGGAAGTTCGCAGTTGGCCTTCTGACGAGGATGCCAGCGTCAAGGGCTACACACGCTCCATATTAAGTGCCAAACCATTAAATCAAGGGGCACAAATGCTCGATTGAATCTCGAGGAGATCGTTTGGCTGACCAACCCCGCACTGCGATTTCGCTCTGAGCAGGCAAGGCATCGTGGCTCCGGCTCGCCAAAAAATTGTAGATGCGCTCTGTAACCTCACAACCGTCCATCACTCTCATTCAGTTCTTGTGACCCGGCTGCACCGCTCGTTCACAATTGACAACATCGCGATTTTGTAAAATATCATAGCATGACATAAACGGGAATGGGAGATGGGAAAATTGCCGTTCAACGAGCAATATTCGGTATCGCTGTGCAATCACGCCGACATTCCTGCATCTCCGTCGCAACAATCTGCGCGATGCGGTGACGTGAGAATCAATTGGCCGGTGTAAACCAATTGGCTAGCGCTTGCGAGTTCCTATCGCGCGATCGATCTAAGGCCGACCGATCCAGACCCTCGCAGGCAACGTAGTTCAAGGCCTACGACGCATTTCCCGGGAAAACCGATGCTGCTTGGCAAGATACTCCTGAAATACCTGCTGTCGATCGCCGCAATTGTATCAGTTCACAGTGTTTCAAACGCAGCACCTTCCGCACTGGCGTCGTCAACCTGGATGAAAAAGGGACGCGAAACCGGCCTTCCCATTCCACGATTCGTATCACTGAAGACCACCCGGGCGCGTATGCGGATCGGGCCAGCGTTCGAATACGCCGTCAAATGGCTTTACCAAGCACCCGGCTTGCCACTGGAGATCACCGAAGAATATGGAAACTGGCGACAGGTTCGCGACAGCGATGGCGTCTCCGGTTGGATGCACCGGTCGCTGCTCTCCAGCAATCGCACGGCCGTCATCGGTCCGTGGCTCAAAGAGACGACAGCACTGAGAGCACAAGCACGGCAGAACAGTTTCGCAAAAGCCGAACTCGAATCCCGAGTGCGCGTTCAGATCCTTTCATGCACGCTTTCGTGGTGCAACGTGGCCCTGAACAAGGATCATATTAGCGGCTTCGTCGAGAAGTCCGCTCTCTGGGGTGTTTACCCTCAGGAGGTCGTGAATTGAATGCATTCGAGTAAGAAGGGCAGAGCGACGACTAAAAGCCCGTGCTGATCAATGGCGTGGGCCAGCAACGTTCATGCTCTTCGCCGCTATCGATGGGGAGCCGACGGCACGCCAATGTCGTCCGCTGCAATGGCAGTCCACTCGCGAGCCTAGCCAGTCGGGTACAAATGTTTGCGACGTCCGCCGCCTTGTAGTCGGTGCGCGCTTTTGCTCCTAGCGAAGCGCTCTCGACAGCTTCCCTCTTAGGAATGTCATCTCCTCTTGGACGATTGTATCATCGGCGCCCAAGGCGGCTCGCCAGACCCGATTGCCGAAAGAAACCAAAAGCCTCCGGAGACCGTCGCTCTCTTCCGGCCTAGTCTCCATCGTGACGGAAATCAACTGCAGCTTTCGATATCTGCGATAGTCCGAAATCGAAAGGCCGAATCGTTCTGCAACGACGGCGTCGTTCAAAATCGGTTCGCTGTAAGACACGCTTATACCCTCTTCCTTCCTCAAGGATTCTGATCCGTGATGAAAATCGCCTACTAAAATCAGCTGTGAAGTCGGCGGCTATTACGCACTCCCACCAACACGGAAACAGCCCGGATGGCGCCTTCGGATTACGACATTTTCGATTTAGCCTCAGACAAGGATTGGGTGGGTTTCAATTCATTCCAATCATCGACCGTGCCAACGACGCCGCTGACGAAAACATCGCCGCCCTTATTGATCAACGCGCCTCGAACGACCCCGTGCACAACTGCGACGGCTCCGGGTTCAACGACCAAATCGTGATCGACGACACCAAGAAGTTCGAAACTGTGGCCACGACGGACGGTGACGGTGCCGGCAATTGTGCCAAAGAAACGAACATCCCGCTCAAAGGCTATTGAGCCGTCTATCTTGATGTCCAGATCCACCATTTCAGTTCCTTTCGTCAATGAGGAAGCTCGATACCACCGGTCACGGCCTTTGCGCCCGAAAACCGTGCTTATGATCTAGGTCCGCGATCACAGACACTCACCGACTCATCCTTCAATGCACGGGCTTCAGACGTCCCTTGGCAAAAATTCGATAATGACAGCGAGTGACTTCAACTCGATCGCGGACCTCCTCCCAACTTAATGCACTATATATCACGGCATGATATAAATAAAGAAGAAAATTTTGTGAATCAGGTTTGCAGGCTTCGAACCCTGGCGCGCGATAGTCTCTCGTGCTTTGCGGCAACCGGTCGATAACGCCGTTGCGCATGGATGACCACGGTCGCGAAGGAATGTCGCAGCACAAGATCCCCCATCCTGGCTCTCTCCGGCTTCGGGAGCTGCGAGTTGAAAGATGCGCTGGATATGATCTCTGCGATTCGAAGGCACGGCTAACTCGCTTGCCAGACCACCCAATCGAGGAACGCCGAGAACGCTGGCGGCGGATGATGAATCATCGCTTGAGTATGATGTATCTCACTGGTGCGATGACTCAGGGAAATTTGGCAATGGGTGCGCGTCAGAGCAGCCATTGGCGGGACCTCTGTCATGCTCTTAGACGGCGTTTCGATAAATCGACGGGAACCCGGGACTTTGGCAATGCGTTAAGCCAGATCGGATTCAGCAATGGGTCGGTCGGTGCCAGAAAAAATATTCCTCTGCAGTTTGCCAGCGATATTTTGTCTTCTACTTGCCGCCGATGCAGCGCCGGGACCAGTTGCGAATACAGAGTCCAAGCTCGATGCCACTCGCCAAGTCGACAATGTCAACGTCGGCAAGCCTGTTTATATCACCGACGTGTCCGGAAAACGCGTCCGGCTTGTCGGTCCCCGCTTTTATCCTGATCCAGCACGCCGCCTACCCCTTCGCGGCCGATCGTCGACCCTGCAGGCCTTTGCTGCCGAGCGGCACTGAGGAACTGTCAGAACGTTTGGTAATGCTGCGCTAGCAAGGTCGCTGTGATTGGTTCAGAAAAACAGCTTTCATTAAGATATCGGTAACCTCGAGCTTTTTGAATGTTTGGATATGCCGCCGGCCTATGAAAGGCCAGCACCTCTCAACATTGTCATCGGGGAATTTAGCTAATGAAGCGATTGATGTTCGCCCTTATTCTCACCCATTTAACGATGGGTACAGCCAATGCTCAGCCGGTTATGCTCAAGCAATTCGGCGACTGGGGCGCCTACTCATATCGAGACGGTACAAAGACCCTCTGCTACATTTTGACCACGCCGGTGACGTCGGAGCCCCCCAATGTCGATCACGGCAAAAATTATTTCATTGTCGGTCCCGGCCCTGATCCTCTGATCAAATATGAGCCGCAGGCACAAATGGGCTACCAATTGAAAGACGATTCAAGGATCAAACTCGACATCGGAGATAAAACCTTTTGGCTGTTCAGCAGGGGAAATCGCGCCTGGATGCAAAATGAAACTCGCGAGCCGGAACTGGTCGATGCGATGCGAGCAGGCAGTGACATGGTTTTGAGTGCAACGTCCAAGCGTGGGACAGCAACGCGATACAGCTTTTCTCTCAGCGGCGTCACCGCAGCATTGAAGCGTATCGCCAAATGTCAGTAAGCTAGTTGCTATGCTCCCATGCTACGGCCAGGCCAGGGTCGTCAGGTGTTGTTTGATTGCGATTACGGGGCGTTGCGGACGAAGGCCATCCCTGCCAAGTGCGGCGTCGGCGACTGGCATGCCGCCGCCGCTTGCAGCTTTTGCATACAGTGGTGAGCTTTTACAGCGTATCAGTGGTTGCGTGGCATTCGCTTCATCGTCGTTCGCAGGACGTCTCGTTGTCGGGGGAGCCGGCGGGCCAAGCGAAACAAACCATTCCTCTGCTGCGAGACCAATATATCGTATTTTTTGAAGCAGCGTTCGGAGTCGGCCTGACCCGGCATTCCCTCTGAGGAGGTCTGTAGCAAGCAGAGGAGAATGCGGGGCCACTACTCCTCGACCAATGTCACTATTTGTCTTTCGTTTAAGATATGACTCGCCACCGCCAACGGGCCGAAATGGCGCATCATCGACACAAGCAAGCAGCAAACTGCCAAAGTGGCACACAAGGAAAATAGGAGTATTTTGAAGCTTCGGTTGAGTAGCCGAGACCTGTGTCTCAAGCCCGAGATATCGTCCATCAAGTGCCGTCCCCCAATCGCCCGTTGCTCAAAGATATGCCGGGAAGATCGAGTTTTTGCAACTCGAATTAAATGGGTTCAATTTAGGAGCCCACTCCCGGGTATCGCGGGCGAATGAAGGCGCCAAGCAATCAGGGAGAAATAAAGGCCGTCGAAAGACTTGAATAAAAGCCCTTAAGGACGCCGATTTCGATCGCGCGGATTGGCCTGTGGTCGCAATAGTCTCGCGGTACGATTGCGCCAGCAAAGCAGACGCTCTCATTTGACTGGGCTGGCGCCGAGCGATTGTGAGACTTTGTCGGTTGCAGAAGGCATTACATTCACAATCAGTTGTCCAACAGATGCCGCTTTTTATTGGCAAAGATCCGCAGTGGTCGCGAGCGCATTGCAATACGACCCCCGCTAAGCGCTCGCGAACCTCCTCCTTTGTAGACGAGACGAGATATATCATGTTATGATGAAAACCGAGGATTCGAACATGTCAGCAATCAGGAGTGTCGCGGTTACCGACGAGGGCTCCCAACTTCCACAAGGAGTTTTCGAAAGCCTTGCCGGCATTAGGCTTGCCATGCGCCGCTTCCTGGCTTTTAGCGAAGCGCTGCTTTCGCAATGGGATGTGACCTCCCAGCAATACCAAGCAATGCTGGCGATAAAGGCTAGCGCCTCTGGCCAGATGATGGTCCGTGAGCTTGCCGACATCTTGCTCCTGCAGCATCACGGCGCGGTTCAGCTTGCAGACAGACTAGCAGCCGCGGGACTGGTAGTGCGCGTCCCGTCGTCGGAAGATAAACGCAGTGTGCTGATCGCCCTGACATCCGCTGGAGACGAACTTCTTACCTCCTTGGCAAAGGTCCATATGCACGGGATGCTCGCCAACGAACCCCTTCTGGTCGAATCGCTGGCGCGTCTCGGTCGACTTGCGGAGCTTGGCTCGGGACTTGTTTAGTTCAAGGGCCGCAATGGCGATCTAGATCGAGGAACTCTTCTTGAGGTCACGCCGTTCCGGGTTTGACGTTGCGAGTGGAGGACCAATCCGTTGGACCATCTTCGTCATGGCGAACGAACACCGGAGAACGAGGCGAAGGCTATGTCCGCATTTGGGACGGTGCTTCCGCGATGGACAGCCATTGGCCTCTTCATCTATGCATCCATACTTTTTCTCAGCTTTGCCAGAGAATTCCTCGTCCCGATCGTGCTCTCCTTTCTGCTTGCCCTGGTTTTTAGCCCGATCAGACGCTTTCTCGATGAAAGGGGTGTGCCGTCGGTTGCCACATCCCTGATCATCGTCGGGGCGCTGATAGCGGCGCTTGCCATCATTCTAGGTGCAATCATCGTGCCGGTGAGCGGCTATGTCGAAAGTTTGCCCAGGATAGAGCAAGCCATTCAGGAAAAGCTTGCAGGGATGTCGCAGGCGCTATCAGGACTGTTCGAGGCCAGCAGACGACTGACAGACTTTTTGAGGAGCCATGCCGCAAATGTTCAGCAGGTCGAGCTGCGTGGAAACGGACTGATCACCAGCGCTGCGCTTTTCGTTCCGGCGCTGATCGCGCAGACGCTATTTACGCTGGTTTTGTTGTTGTTTCTTCTGGCGTCGGGAGACATTCTTCACGAGAGACTGGTTGAAATCTTGCCAACGGTGCAAGACAAAAACCGGGCCGTCGAGATTTCGCACGATATCGAGCGTAAACTTTCGCGTTACCTGTTGACCATCACGACAATCAATGTGTGTCTCGGTGGCGTTATCGCGGCTCTCCTTTGGCTGAGCGGGATGCCTAACCCGTTGCTGTTTGGAGTGCTCGCGTTCATATGCAATTTCGTTCCTTATCTTGGACCTCTGGTAAGCATGACGGCCGCCTGCGCCGTCGCCCTGATTTCATCGAGCGGCGTTGGGTTTGCGGTCGCGATCGCATCGCTTTATCTCTTGGTCATGACGATCGAAGGCCAGATCATAACACCCTACTTTATCGGCAGGCGACTGCGGTTGAATACGGTGGTGGTTTTCGTAGCAATTTCTTTCTGGGCTTGGCTGTGGTCCATTGTCGGCATGCTGGTGGCGGTACCGCTCCTAGTCACGGTTAGCGTTTTTTGTGAGCACGTCGAAAGCCTGCGCGGCCTTGGCAACTTGTTGTCCGCAAGGAATGACCGATAAACGAGCTCGGAGCGCAAACATGGCTGGGGTGGATATCCAGGTGCTATTTGGCCAACTCCGCTGCAAAGAATAACGGCGGGAATTAACACTGATTCCGCCTCACGAAATTTTGAACTTGAGGACCGCTTTCGCAGCCGCTGGAATTCCAGTCGCTGCAGACGCACATTTTCTTGCCGGATCCGCAACCCGTAGCATCGACCAAGGCCGACGATCGCACATCCTTTGCAATAACGCCGGGAACGCACATGGAACAAGCTGGCCACAACCGCCTTTGCTCTTACAAGCTAGAAGGAGGCAACAATGCAATCGACGTGTATTTTTGCGAAGTCGGCAAGGTCGCTCTGCGGATTCGTGTTGGCGCTTTCGGTCCTTGGCATGTCTGGCTCGGCAATGGCGCAGACCAACGAGGTCGCGAAAGACTGCAGGGTCAAGCCCGACACGGAGCGAGCGAAAAACCTGAGTGGCCAGTTGGACGACTGTAATGGCGTCTTAAAGCCGCCGAAGATCGGCGACGAGATCGTTACCCCGGCGCCTTCGACCGGGACTATGCCGGTGATAAAGCCTGGCGATCTTCCGGCGAACAAATCCCACGAAAGCCGGACAACCGGCAAGTGACGCCGTCGCCGGCTCGAGGTGCGGCCGGTTCGCCTTCCCAAGGCAACATGATCATGCCCGAGCGTTCGCTGCGTGGGTCGCAAGCGCAGAAATTCGGACGAAGCCCAAGCATGCCCGGAGCAGGATCCCAACAGTACCAGCGGTTTTGGGTTGCGCTAATCTCTTGATGACTGCCAGCCGGTCTGAACTGACCGAATCCTAAGGCAACGCATAGGCGATGAGAGTATCTCCTACCGGGGTCTCCATGAAATGATGACCGCCAGCCATGATGACGACGTACTGCTTTCCATCGACGGAGTAGGTCATTGGCGTTGCCTGACCTCCGGCCGGGAGACGATCAGTCCAGAGAGTCCTCCCTGTCTTGATGTCAATGGCCCTGATCAGATTGTCGGTGCTTGCGGCGATGAAAACCAATCCACCAGCCGTTACCACGGACCCGCCATTGTTGGGTGTCCCGATCGTGATTGGCAGCATGGATGGAATGCCGAAGGGACCATTGGTTCGGGCTTGTCCCAATGGACGATCCCAAAGTGTCTTTCCGGTTTTTAGGTCGATCGCACGGATGCCGCCGTAAGGTGGCTGCTTGCACAGAAGCCCTGTGACCGGCAGACGCCATCCGGCATTGACGTCGATGGCATAAGGAGCGCCCGCTTGTGGATCGCCGGCGCCTTCGGCACCACCAATCTTGCCGCGTGCCTGATCGCGGGGCGCCCAGCCGAGCTTGTCGGCCTCCGCCCTTGGAACCAGTCGGTTGTAATTCGGCATGTCGTTGTAGTTGGCGATCAACACGCCGAGGCGCGGATCCATTGCGACCCCGCCCCAGTCGGAGCCGCCATTATAGCCGGGATATTCAATGCTGTGACGGTCGCTCGTGGGCGGCGTGAAGAAACCTTCGTAGCTCGCCCGACGGAACTGGATGCGGCAGATCATCTGGTCGATCGGCGACATGCCCCACATCATAGCCTCGGTCAGGTCGGGTTTGCGCAACGTGTGGAAGGTAGAGAAAGGCTGGGTGGGCGCGCGTTGTTCAGGCTCAACACCGCCGCTCGGCACCGGGCGCTCCTCAACCGGTGTCAGCGGCTTGCCGGTGCGGCGGTCGAGCACAAAAATGTCGCCGCGCTTGCTCGGCAAGACAAGTGCAGGGACAGGCCCCTGATCGGCTGGATAATCGACCAACGTCGCCTGCGATCCGAGATCATAGTCCCATACGTCATTGTGAACTGTCTGGAAATGCCACACTGGTTTTCCTGTAGTGACGTCAAGGGCCACGAGTGAGGTCGCGAACTCTTTTTCGGCCGGCGAACGGCTGCCGCTCCAGTAGTCGACAGCCGACACGCCGAGCGGCAAATAGACCAGACCGAGCTGCTCATCGGCTGACGCCGTCGTCCACATGTTGGGAGTGCCGCGCGTATAGGTTTCATGCTCTGGCGGCAGGACGGTGAGATCAGGCCGCGCCATGTCCCATGCCCACCGAATCTCGCCGGAAACCGCGTCATAGCCTTGAATGACACCCGAGGGCGCATCGCGCTTCTGCCCGTCCAGCACTTGATGGCCGACCACGACAATTCCGCGCACGATAGTCGGCGCAGAGGTTATGGAGAACATGCCCGGATCGTGTTCACCAATGCCGGTCGTGGTATCGACGGTGCCCGCTCGGCCGAAGTCGGGGCAAGGTTGTCCGGACTTGGCATCGACGGCGATCAAGCGCGCGTCGAGAGTCCCTTCAAGGAGGCGGTTTGCGCAGAGCTGGGCGGAGTTCACGCCTGGAACGCTATAATAGGCGAGGCCGCGGCAAGCCGCCGTATAGGGAATATTCTCGTCGGGCACTCCGGGATTGTAGCGCCAGTTCTCCTTTCCGGCCCTGGGGTCAAGTGAGATGATAATGTTCTTTGGCGTGCAGAGATAAAGGGAATCTCCCACTTTCAGTGGGGTAGTTTCCGCCCCATAAGTCCCCTTCGCGTGCTCACTCGGCAAATCGCCGGTATGGACGACCCAAGCGCGCTTGAGCTGCCCGACATTGGCCGGCATGATCTGCGCCAGCGGCGAGTAACGCCGAGCGCTGTAGCTGCCGCCGTAAGCTGGCCAGTCGGCTCCTGGCTGGAGAGGAGAGGGATCAGGCATCTGCCGAGCCGCCATCTCGGGAACAGAATTCGCGCCTTGGCGAGGCGCAAGCAAGGCAATTCCCGCTGCTCCCATGGCCGCGATCATGGTCAATCCGGCAAGAAGGAAAATCGCTGCACGCCAGCTGCTGACCGGGCGCAAAAATGGCAAAGTCAGGAGCAGGACGGCAAGAAGCACGAGAGGCGCGACAATGCGGGGAACGAGTGCCCAGCCATTCAAACCGGCCTCGTTAAAGGCCCATGCGACCGTTGCCAGTACGATGAGTGCATAAACCCAGACGCTGCTGCGCCTGTGCGTGGCAAGCAATATGCCGGTCGCGATCAAGCCGAGGCCGCTGAGCACATAGTACCAGCTCCCCCCAAGCGTCGCCAGCCACGCGCCACCCGCAGCAAGCACTAACCCTATGAGAAGAATGATGAGAGCGATGACAAACACGAAAATGCTGCCGCGACCGGAGTAACGGAATTGCAACATGAGCTTGAACTCCTCTGCGCTGGAATTGATGTCCGCCGCATCGAGGCGGATGCCATTATATCATCCCGTGACATAGATGACTAAAGGGCATCGGCAAGCGTCGCTGCCGGGATTCACGGCACCGTGTTCCGACTTTAGTTGAACTTCTTTCGGGAACTTCAACGCCGCGACAGATCGAACTAGCGGTCGAAAAGGCGGTCAAACCCACGAGTTCAGGAGAGGCCAGCCATAGCCAAGGCCTTCTGGCAGGTGGCCTAGCCCGCCAATCTTCGGAATTCTTGAACCGAAATTGACGTTGTGGAAGAGCATCACGGTGTTTTGAAGGGGCTTCTCCAGCTCCGCCGGCCGAGCCAAGCCATTGTCTCGCTGTCTGAAATAGTTTCGTTTCCGACTGGGAACGCAAATTGTGCTTCTGTTCATCCTATATTCAGAATTGACACAATTCGATCTAGGTGAGCAATATCACGACATGATATTGTCATGAGCGATGGGTCCCATCCTCCATAACGCGGGATGCCCTCATGCAACGGAGAAAAGCGGTGCTCGAGTTCCTTAAACGAAAGAGACCGGCAATGGACCCTGGTGAGCTCGTTGCCCTCAGCGTGTTGCTTGATAAATGGTGCGAGAGACGTGGGTATAATCACGCCGATGCGGTGACCAAGGCGGCTGTGATACGGATGATCGAGTTGCGCGCTAATGGCGGCACGATAGAGGAGCTTAAGGCCACGTTGTCGCTCCATAATGATCAGCCTGTAGCGCCGATCCAGCCGACCGATCTGGTGACGGAACCGCTCTAATAGTGACTGCAATAGTGACTGCCACACCATTAGACAGGACAAAGAGAATGACGGTGTATAGATTTGATTTGGTTTCCGACGTGTCTGCCGCGAAGTATCCGGGCCACGTTATCTGTGTAGGAGGCGATCGCGACCGGACGACTGGCGTCCTCACTCCATACGGGCGGGTGCCAGAGCCGTGAGAGCAAGCATTGGAAACTGCGACCTACCGCGCCCTTTTGTTCCGTCAACGAGATGGGCGCCCCATTGGAGTCCGCGACAACGGTCACTTGTGGCCGTCGCGCCTGGTAGCCGTCATTCCGTGGGAACCACCAGAGGGAGCGTAGGCGAATTTCTGTTTCTGCCAACTATATGATCTCAAGGGCGTGGCCGGCCAATCTTAGCAACTCGGATAGAACAAGGTGAGCATTTGGGTCGCCTTCGATGAAAAGCAGATCAAGCTTGTATTTCCGGCGAATTATTATATCATGGCATGATACAATTAAAACAAGGAGAACAGCTGTGTAGGACTCTAACGGTTGGGCCTACCGACCTTCCAAGACGCTCTGGATCTGGTCGATAGTCGGGGCTTCTGCCCTGATAGTGGCCATCTGCTTTAGGGGCGAATGGATGACGTCTGGTAGGGCTCGGGTCATGGAAGAAATCGCTGTCCGCAATGCTCGCGCCGAGCTCGTTGCCGATATATGCGGACGGAAGTTCGTTGCTTCTACCGACGCGGAAGCCGAGCTTAAAATCTTGAAGGCTAGGTCGTCGCGGGAACGGGATAGATTTATTCAAGACGACGGTTGGACAACGATCGCCGGCATTAATGACACGGTTCCAAACGCCGCGGAGACCTGTGCACATCGGTTGGTTGACATGAAGGATCTTGCTTCGCCGAATGCCCCCCGTGACGGATAGCTAAATGTTCGGCTCGACGTGGTGAGATGTCGTGCTGGAGCGGGCCTGTCCGGAATGATTTCGGGCAGGCCCTTTTCGACGCATCATATCGAAAAGCGCTCTTCGCCAACTCGCAGGGCAGCGACATTCCGCAGGCGCACAGGCTGCTCCTCGCCGGTTCGGCCGCGAGTATTGCGCCTGTCTTCATGACCGCTCGTGCATCGTCTTCTGCCATATAGAACGACGAGCTCCTCAAGGCTCTTGGCCTCGTCTGCAGCCCATCCGTTCCGCTGTCTGGGATGGGGGTGCTGGCTGCTGTGCCAGGTCTTCAATCCATCGCGCTCGAATTGCCGCTCCTAAACCGACAGGCAGCCAGTACTGCGGATGCGCGGCAGTCTGTCGAAGCGAAGCCTTCCTTTCACATCCGCTCGAGCTTGGATCAACCTCCCGTATCTTGCTCCGCCTTCGTTTCGATCTCCAATGCACACCTTTAACTCGGCGAGAGCGACCCGACAGGATTGAACCAGGATCTTCAAGCGCTACTTCAATAAAGGAGGAGAATTGCCATGAGTAAACGGTCGAAAATCCTTTTGTTCGCCTATTCGATTTGTGTTTTGATCTGGTCGGGCATCGCTTTTGTCGGGTTGTCGACGCTCAATGACCATGATGATGTGACCTTTGCCTCCAGCGCCGAGCATTGATGTTGCGGCAGGACATCGCCCCGTTTCAGCAAAACTGTGATTTTCGACAGATCCATATCCATGTTGCAGCGACATCGGGATCACGATGAGCATTTTCATCGGGTTGCTCGCTTTCCGGGTGGCATCGTCTCAAGATAGCGGGAAATTGAAATCTTGGTTCGCTCGCCGTGCGTCGCGGGGTCCGTACTGTGGGCTCGGCACGGAGGCGACCAGGCCCCGAAGCCTGGGCGGCCCAGGGTCTCTCAGGACAGTATCAGTCCGAGGAAGCAAGGAGTTTGCGCAGATGGTTGCGGTCGGTCACACCCGCGAACCATTTGCGCGGTTCGCGCGCGACGTCGTGCGCTTCTTCGCTGTCCGGTTTGATTGCATTCGTCCGGCAGTGTTCCCTCACCAGGCTTTGAACCATGGTGACGTCGTCCGGCCCGAGGGACGGCGGCCCTATCCGAATGCGTTGAACATGACGCTCTCCGTGCTTTGGCATACCCGCGATCCTAGCCCCCATCCGACATGTTTGAAAATGAGGGGGTGATCTTCCCGCGCATTTGGCATTAGAAGAGTTCCTGATCTGCGTCATGTATTGAGTCCATCATGCCCATTCCCTATCGCTATTCAAAGGTTCTTCGCCGCTCCCGTGTTCTCTGGGGTTCCTTTTCCCTATGGCGGCCGAGACTGGTCTTCTGGTGCGGAGCATTGACAATCGGCGTGATCAGCGTTGGGTTTGCGAAGCTTGCGGATCTGGCGCAGAAGGGCTTCGGGTCTCTCACCTCCTCCGGTGAATGGGCCTTTCTGCTGCCCCTGGCGCTGACGCCGGCCGGATTTATGCTGTCGGCCTATCTGGCGGCGACGCTGTTTCCAAATTCTGGTGGTAGCGGTATCCCGCAGGCGATCGCCGCCAGACATTTAAGACACGACGAAGACCGGACGCCGCTGCTGTCGCCGAAGATCGCCTTTGGCAAGATCGTGCTGACGGTGCTCGGACTGTTTTCCGGTGCTTCGATCGGGCGCGAGGGACCGACTGTCCAGGTCGGCGCATCGATCATGCTCGCCGTCGCTAGGTTCAGTGGCATGGCGCAGGCGCGCGGGCTGATCCTTGCCGGTTCTGCGGCGGGAATTGCGGCCGCATTCAACACGCCGCTTGCCGGTATCGTCTTCGCGATCGAGGAAATGAGCCGGACCTACGAGTCTCGGGCGAACGGTCTGGTGCTGACCGCCGTCATTCTCTCCGGTCTCGCGGCACTCGGCCTTTCGGGCAGCTACAACTATTTTGGCATGGCCTCGGCGGCTCCGACGGAGTTTCGCGACTGGGGACTGGTTCTGATCTGCGGCATCGGCGGCGGCGCTCTTGGGGCGGCCTTTAGCGGCTTTGCGCTGCATTTTGGTCAGCGCATCCGCCGCTGGGCACAACCGCAGCCACTGAAGCGCATGCTGGCGCTAGCCGGTGTTTGCGGGTTGGCGATCGCAGTGATCGGCGTCGCAGCCGGCGGTACGACGTTCGGCACCGGCTACGAGCAGGCGAGAAGCGCAATCGAAGGCAACGCCCTTCCGCTGCTCTTCTTCCTCGAAAAACTTGCCGCCAGCTTCCTGTCGATGATCTCAGGCATTCCGGGCGGCATCTTTGCGCCATCGCTTGCGGTCGGCGCCGGTTTCGGCAGCACGGTCGGATCGCTGCTCGGCACTAGCATCGCGTTGGCGGCCATCCTCGGGATGGCAGGCTATTTCGCGGGCGTCGTGCAGGCGCCGATGACCGCCTTCGTCATCATCCTTGAAATGACCGGCGACCACCAGGCGGTTATCCCGATCATGGCGGTTTCGATGATCGGCTACGTGACATCGCGGATCCTGTCGCGCGAACCGCTTTATCACGGTCTCTCGCGCGTCTTCATCGCAGCGGCTATCCGAGCGCGGCGTGCTGTCGAAAGGGAATCCCAGTAG